>CAJNCE010000006.1:0-126614 GCA_905221185.1 bacterium
CGAACACAGAAGTTAAGCCCTAGAACGCCGGAAGTAGTTGGGGGTTGCCCCCTGTGAGATATGGAAGTCGCTTAGCTCTAGGGAGTTTAGCTCAGCTGGGAGAGCATCTGCCTTACAAGCAGAGGGTCAGCGGTTCGATCCCGTTAACTCCCAAAGGTCCCGTAGTGTAGCGGTTATCACGTCGCCCTGTCACGGCGAAGATCGCGGGTTCGATTCCCGTCGGGACCGTTTAAGATAACGCAAGTTATTTTAGACTCGTTAGCTCAGTTGGTAGAGCAATTGACTTTTAATCAATGGGTCACTGGTTCGAGCCCAGTACGGGTCATATATGCGGGTTTGGCGGAATTGGCAGACGCACCAGATTTAGGATCTGGCGCTTAACGGCGTGGGGGTTCAAGTCCCTTAACCCGCATTAAGATATAATAAATGAGCCGGCTTAGCTCAGTTGGTAGAGCATCTGATTTGTAATCAGAGGGTCGCGTGTTCAAGTCATGTAGCCGGCATTTTTAGATAGAAGAAAGTAGTGCGAACGTAGTTCAGTGGTAGAACACCACCTTGCCAAGGTGGGGGTCGCGGGTTCGAATCCCGTCGTTCGCTTAGAGAGGCCGGGGTGGCGGAACTGGCAGACGCACAGGACTTAAAATCCTGCGATTGGTAACGATCGTACCGGTTCGATTCCGGTCCTCGGCATAATATAGAGCACCCTTAGCTCAACTGGATAGAGTACCTGACTACGAATCAGGCGGTTAGAGGTTCGACTCCTCTAGGGTGCATTTTTCTATTTAACTCGGGAAGTAGCTCAGCTTGGTAGAGTACTTGGTTTGGGACCAAGGTGTCGCAGGTTCGAATCCTGTCTTCCCGATTCATTACAGAGATATGTAAACGTATCTTTTTTTATTTTAACTAGATATTATATACATTAAGAGAGAATCAGTTTGTTCCTCTCTTTTTTTGGCTCTATAATATTTGTAGTGGGGATATTATGGAGCCTATTTTTGTGTAGAAAAAAGTCCCATATGACCTATAATGAAAAGTTAGAAAACAATTCATTAGAAAGATTCATATGGAACAATTACGTTTTATCACAAAACTGCTCGATATCAAAGACTCAAACATCAAAATTCTAGATATCATCAATATGGATACATACAAGGAAATTATCGCTAGACTGGACTACAACGCCTCATCTTGCCCTGATTTCGGAAGTCAAATGAAGAAATATGACTTTCAAAAATCGTCTAAAATTCCTTTAAAATCAGCGTATACTTTTTGTTTCCTACCTTGTTCAATGAATACTGTAGTTTGGGTATATACATTGAAATTTAACAGATTTTATAACTCTTATTAATTTTTGATAAAGTAATAGAAGAGTTTCTGTTGAACCTATAATATATGTTTCAGTGTTATAAAAATTGGTGCTATTACGATTTTAAATAAGTATTAGTTTACATTATAGTGTGAATTGGGTTTGATATCTTTTTTGAGGAAGCTACCTTAGATTCTTTCTACCTCATGTTTTATTGTATAGTGTATCTTACTTATTTTGAATAGAATTTTTTATGACATTTGTCATATTTCCTAGTGACAGAAGCATCTAGCTCCTCTAACTTCAAAGAGCTATAATTGAAGTATGAAATGGAGGAAGAAGAAATGAAAAATAAAATGATTGTCGCAGTGAGTTTAGTAGCAGCAGGAGTTATGACCTATCTCATGTTTTCAGGATTGGACGAGGGTTTCTATCATTTTCCTTGGGAGCTCTTTGCTGGCTTTGGAATGATGTCTTTGCTTGTCAGAGAAGGTTTGAAATTAGTCTCAGATGTGAAAAAGGAGTTTGAGGAATGAAAAAAGCAATCATCTATCTCTTTATCTGCCTGTCACTCTTGGTATGGTTAGTGGAAATGTTTACTGGTTGGTTTGACCAAACCTTGCTTCGCCAATTTATTCGTGGTGCTTGGGGTTTTGGATTTATGATTTTCGTCATTTTCCCTATGGGAATGGAGTGGTTGAAAGGAGAGTATCATGAACATGATTAAGGTAGAAAGCCTAAATAAAAACATCAAGGGCAAGGCTATTTTGAAGGATATTTCCTTTGAGGTAGCTGAAGGTGAATGCGTCGCCTTGATTGGGCCCAATGGTGCTGGGAAGACCACACTCTTGGACTGTCTGCTTGGAGATAAACTTGTCACAAGCAGTCAAGTATCCATCCAAGGCTTGTCAGTGACGAGTTCTCAGTTAGACTATATTAGAGGTTATCTGCCTCAAGAAAATGTCATCGTTCAGAAATTAAAGGTCAAAGAGTTGATTGCTTTCTTTCAAAGTATTTATCCAAATCCTTTGAGCGAGCAAGAAATTGATCAACTATTGCAGTTTGACAAGCAACAAAAAGAACAATTGGCAGAAAAATTATCAGGCGGTCAAAAACGTCTTTTCTCTTTTGTCTTAACTTTAATTGGGCGACCAAAGTTAATCTTTTTAGATGAGCCTACTTCAGCCATGGATACTTCAACTCGTCAACGTTTTTGGGAGATTGTTCAGGATTTAAAAACACAAGGAGTCACCATTCTCTATTCGTCCCATTATATTGAGGAAGTGGAACACACCGCAGACCGCATTTTGCTCTTAAATAAGGGAGAGTTGATTCGAGATACGACACCTCTAGCTATGCGTAGCGAGGAAATAGAAAAGCACTTTATCCTTCCTATAGCTTACAAGGAAGTTGTTGAGAAGTCAAACTTGGTTGAAAACTGGTCACAAAAACAAGATGCCCTGCAAGTAGTCACACGTGAAGCGGATGCTTTCTGGGAACTGTTAGTCAGAGCAGGATGTAGGATTCAAGAAATTGAAGTCAATAATCGCAGTTTGCTGGATACAATCTTTGAAGAAACACAAAAGGGAGATGACTAAGATGAAACGATTGATCGCACTAAACAAGATAGAATTTCTATTGACCAAACGACAATTAGTAACTTATCTATTGTCAGTAGGGATGCCGACGGCCTTCTATTTATTCTTTTCAGGCATGTATCAGGACACACCAGGTGGGCCAGCTAATTTTATGCGTGATTACCTCATCTCCATGACGGCTTTTTCCATGATGTCGACTGCTATGTTTTCATTTCCAGCTGTCTTACATACTGACAAGATTAACAACTGGCAGAAAACATTACGTCATAGCCCTGTAAATATGGTAGAATATTATCTATCAAAGATAACAAGTATGATGGTTGATTATTTGGTTTCAATCTTGGTGGTTTTCTCAGTTGGGCATTTTGTAAGAGGTGTGGATATGTCTCTTGGAAATTGGATTGGGGCGGCGCTCTTGCTGATAGTGGGAAGTGTTGCCTTTGTAGCGCTTGGCTTAACCTTGACGCTGTTACCAACTAGTCAGCTGATGTCTGTCGTGGGTAATCTTCTTTACCTAGGCTTGGCTGTTTTAGGCGGACTTTGGATGCCTATCTCTTTATTTCCAGACTGGATGCAAGCAGTCGGTAAGTGTCTCCCAACCTATCAGTTGATGGAGTTGCTCAAGACCTTCTTAAACGGGGCTGGAATTAATCTATCAGTGTCAGTTTATCTACTTGTTTTTTCAGCAGTTTTGTTTGGTTTGACCATTTACCTTCAAGGTCATAAGGAGAATACTTAATGCTTGAAAGACTGAAAAGCATAGACTATATGTACTGGGCCAGTTTGATTTTTATGGTTTTTCCCATCGTTCCTGTAATGACTGGGGAAATTCCTAGCTGGCATTTATTGATTGATATTCTATTTGTAGTGGCTTACTTAGGCGTTTTAACCACCAAGAGCCAGCGCTTATCCTGGCTCTGTTGGATTATCATGCTAGCCTATGTAGCTGGGAATACCGCCTTTGTTGGTGTAAATTATATCTGGTTCTTCTTTTTCCTTGCTAATCTCTTAATTTATCATTTTGGCGTACGTAGTTTTAATTCTTTACATGTCCGGACTTTTCTCCTTGCTCAATTCCTTGTTGTGGGGCAACTTTTGATTTTTCAGGAAATCGAAGTTGAGTTTCTAGTCTATCTGTTTGGAATTCTTACCTTTGTCGATTTAATGACTTTTGGCTTGGTTCGGATTCGCATTGTCGAGGATTTGAAAGAAGCTCAGACTAAGCAAAATGCCCAGATAAATCTATTGCTAGCAGAAAATGAGCGCAATCGTATCGGTCAGGATTTGCATGATAGTCTGGGACATACATTTGCCATGCTTAGTGTCAAGACAGATTTAGCCTTGCAGTTATTACAGATGCAGGCTTATCCACAAGTGGAAAAGGAATTAAGAGAAATACAGCAAATTAGCAAAGAATCAATGCGTGAAGTTCGAACGATTGTGGAAAATCTTAAGTCTAGAACTTTGACATCCGAACTAGAGACTGTGAAAAAGATGTTAGAAATTGCTGGAATTGAGATGAAAACGGATAACCAACTAGATACTGCTAGCCTTACTCAGGAATTGGAGTCAACGGCTTCTATGATTTTGCTTGAGTTAGTGACCAATATCATCAAACATGCAAACGCGTCTAAAGCTTACTTAAAATTAGAACGGACAGAGAAAGAACTCATTCTAGCAGTAAGTGATGATGGCTGCGGCTTTGCTTTTCTAAAAGGAGATGAGCTCCATACAGTCCGAGATCGTGTCCTTTCATTTTCAGGAGAAGTAAGAGTAATCAGTCAGAAACATCCAACGGAAGTGCAAGTTCGACTACCTTATAAGGAGAGAAACTAAGATGAAACTACTTGTTGCAGAAGATCAAAGTATGTTACGAGATGCCATGTGCCAGTTGCTTGCCTTTCAAGCAGATGTAGAGTCTGTCTTACAAGCCAAGAATGGGCAAGAAGCAATCCAACTCTTAGAAAAAGAGTCTGTAGATATCGCCATCCTTGATGTAGAGATGCCTGTTAAGACAGGTCTTGAAGTATTGGAATGGATTCGGGCAGAAAAGCTAGAAACAAAGGTAGTTGTGGTGACGACCTTCAAGCGCCCTGGTTACTTTGAACGTGCGGTCAAGGCTGGAGTAGATGCTTATGTCTTGAAAGAAAGAAGCATTGCAGACCTCATGCAAACCTTGCATACTGTCCTCGAAGGACGCAAGGAGTATTCGCCTGAATTGATGGAAGTGGTAATGACACATCCCAATCCGTTGACAGAGCAAGAAATAGTAGTTTTAAAGGGAATTGCGCAGGGTTTATCCAATCAAGAAATTGCAGATCAACTTTATTTATCAAACGGAACCGTCCGAAACTATGTTACCAATATTCTTTCGAAACTAGATGCTAGTAATCGAACAGAGGCAGCTAATATCGCGAAAGAATCTGGTTGGTTGTGATGGTATAATATTTTTCTGAACATTATGTGCTAAAATTGATGGGATGGGATTGCATGGAACAATACCAAACTTTAGGAGGGATTTATTCCTCCTTTTCTTTATTTTGGGAGCAATACAAACGAGCTAAAATTAAGAATAAAAAAGAAAAATATCTTGACAAGCAAGGGAAAAATTTGTTACAATAATAGACGGTACTTTTTACTTTTGGTCTCTCAAGAGTGTACAGGGACGTGCTGACAAATGTTGCAAAAGTACACACAGATGATAGCTGTCACCAAGTGTATCATCACCAAAAATAAAAAAACACAGGAGAATGTAGATGCCTACAATTAACCAATTGGTTCGCAAACCGCGTAAATCAAAAGTAGAAAAATCTAAATCACCAGCTTTGAACGTTGGTTACAACAGTCATAAAAAAGTTCAAACAAACGTTTCTTCACCACAAAAACGTGGTGTTGCAACTCGTGTTGGAACAATGACACCTAAAAAACCTAACTCAGCCCTTCGTAAATTCGCTCGTGTACGTTTGAGCAACCTTATCGAAGTAACTGCCTACATCCCAGGTATCGGACACAACTTGCAAGAGCACAGCGTGGTGCTTCTTCGTGGTGGACGTGTAAAAGACCTTCCAGGGGTACGTTACCATATCGTCCGTGGTGCACTTGATACTGCAGGTGTTAACGATCGTAAACAAGGCCGTTCTAAATACGGTACTAAACGTCCAAAAGCATAAGGAAAGGGGATAAAGAGAAATGAGTCGTAAAAATAGAGCTCCAAAACGTGATGTATTGCCAGATCCGCTTTACAATTCACAACTAGTTACTCGTCTTATCAACCGCGTTATGCTTGATGGTAAACGTGGTACAGCTGCTTCAATCGTTTACGGTGCTTTTGAGCAAATCAAAGAAGCTACTGGCAACGATGCACTTGAAGTATTTGAAACAGCTATGGAAAACATCATGCCTGTACTTGAAGTACGTGCACGTCGTGTTGGTGGATCTAACTACCAAGTTCCAGTTGAAGTTCGTCCAGAACGTCGTACAACACTTGGACTTCGTTGGTTGGTAACAATCGCTCGTCTTCGTGGTGAACACACAATGCAAGACCGTCTTGCAAAAGAAATCTTGGATGCGGCTAACAACACTGGTGCAGCAGTTAAGAAACGTGAAGACACTCACCGTATGGCTGAAGCTAACCGTGCATTCGCACACTTCCGTTGGTAAGAATAAGATACTAAGGGCGTTAAAAAAGCAACTGAAAATTAGGAAGCTTGACGCGGAATCAACGATTCTAGGAAAGCTTATCTATTTTCCAAGATTTTAGCCCGAGTTCAATTGAGCTCGATCAGCTCTTAGCTACAACTCAACTTACCATCTCGTAAGTTGAAACTAACAATAGCATGAAAACATTGAGAACGGGTAGGTCCTGCCTATCCGTTTTTATTAAAATCGTGTTATAATAGAATAGAAATCAAAAATAAATAGGAGAAACAAACCTCATGGCACGCGAATTTTCACTTGAAAAAACTCGTAATATCGGTATCATGGCTCACGTCGATGCTGGTAAAACAACAACTACTGAGCGTATTCTTTACTACACTGGTAAAATCCACAAAATCGGTGAAACTCACGAAGGTGCGTCACAAATGGACTGGATGGAGCAAGAGCAAGAACGTGGTATCACTATCACATCTGCTGCGACAACAGCTCAATGGAACAACCACCGCGTAAACATCATCGACACACCAGGACACGTGGACTTCACAATCGAAGTACAACGTTCTCTTCGTGTATTGGATGGTGCGGTTACCGTTCTTGACTCACAATCAGGTGTTGAGCCTCAAACTGAAACAGTTTGGCGTCAAGCAACTGAGTACGGAGTTCCACGTATCGTATTTGCCAACAAAATGGACAAAATCGGTGCTGACTTCCTTTACTCTGTAAGCACACTTCACGATCGTCTTCAAGCAAATGCACACCCAATCCAATTGCCAATCGGTTCTGAAGATGACTTCCGTGGTATCATCGACTTGATCAAGATGAAAGCTGAAATCTATACTAACGACCTTGGTACAGATATCCTTGAAGAAGACATCCCAGCTGAATACCTTGACCAAGCTCAAGAATACCGTGAAAAATTGATCGAAGCAGTTGCTGAAACTGACGAAGAATTGATGATGAAATACCTTGAAGGTGAAGAAATCACTAACGAAGAATTGAAAGCTGGTATCCGTAAAGCGACTATCAACGTTGAATTCTTCCCAGTATTGTGTGGTTCTGCCTTCAAGAACAAAGGTGTTCAATTGATGCTTGATGCGGTTATCGACTACCTTCCAAGCCCACTTGACATCCCAGCAATCAAAGGTATCAACCCAGATACAGACGAAGAAGAAACTCGTCCAGCATCTGACGAAGAGCCATTTGCAGCTCTTGCCTTCAAGATCATGACAGACCCATTCGTAGGTCGTTTGACATTCTTCCGTGTTTACTCAGGTGTGCTTCAATCAGGTTCTTACGTATTGAACACTTCTAAAGGTAAACGTGAACGTATCGGACGTATCCTTCAAATGCACGCTAACAGCCGTCAAGAAATCGATACTGTTTACTCAGGTGATATCGCTGCTGCCGTTGGTTTGAAAGATACTACAACTGGTGACTCATTGACAGATGAAAAAGCTAAAATCATCCTTGAGTCAATCAACGTTCCAGAACCAGTTATCCAATTGATGGTTGAGCCAAAATCTAAAGCAGACCAAGATAAGATGGGTATCGCCCTTCAAAAATTGGCTGAAGAAGATCCAACATTCCGCGTTGAAACAAACGTTGAAACTGGTGAAACAGTTATCTCTGGTATGGGTGAGCTTCACCTTGACGTCCTTGTTGACCGTATGCGTCGTGAGTTCAAAGTTGAAGCGAACGTAGGTGCTCCTCAAGTATCTTACCGTGAAACATTCCGCGCTTCTACTCAAGCACGTGGATTCTTCAAACGTCAGTCTGGTGGTAAAGGTCAATTCGGTGATGTATGGATTGAATTTACTCCAAATGAAGAAGGTAAAGGATTCGAATTTGAAAACGCAATCGTCGGTGGTGTGGTTCCTCGTGAATTTATCCCAGCGGTTGAAAAAGGTTTGGTAGAATCTATGGCTAACGGTGTTCTTGCAGGTTACCCAATGGTTGACGTTAAAGCTAAGCTTTACGACGGTTCATACCACGATGTCGACTCATCTGAAACTGCCTTCAAGATTGCGGCTTCACTTGCTCTTAAAGAAGCTGCTAAATCAGCACAACCAGCTATCCTTGAGCCAATGATGCTTGTAACAATCACTGTTCCAGAAGAAAACCTTGGTGATGTTATGGGTCACGTAACTGCTCGTCGTGGACGTGTAGATGGTATGGAAGCACACGGTAACAGCCAAATCGTTCGTGCTTACGTTCCACTTGCTGAAATGTTCGGTTATGCAACAGTTCTTCGTTCTGCATCTCAAGGACGTGGTACATTCATGATGGTATTTGACCACTACGAAGATGTACCTAAGTCAGTACAAGAAGAAATCATTAAGAAAAACAAAGGTGAAGACTAATCTGTCCTCACTCTAGAAGGAAGTCACTTAGTGGCTTCCTTTTGTCTTTAGAAAATACCTCTAAATATGGTAAAATAGTAGGAGAATAATGTGAGGAAAATGAATGTCAAATAGTTTTGAAATTTTGATGAATCAACTGGGGATGTCTGCTGAAATGAGACAGGATCCTGCTTTATCACAGGCTGATATTGAGCGAGTTGTGGTTCATAAAATTAGTAAGGTATGGGAGTTTCATTTCGTATTTTCTAATATTTTACCGATTGAAATCTTTTTAGAATTAAAGAAAGGGCTGAGTGAGGAATTTTCTAAGACAGGCAATAAAGCTGTTTTTGAAATCAAGGCTCTATCTCAAGAATTTTCAAATCAACTTTTACAAGCCTATTATAGAGAGGCTTTTTCTGAGGGGCCATGTGCTAGTCAAGGCTTTAAATCTCTTTATCAGAATTTGCAAGTTCGTGCTGAGGGCAATCAACTCTTTATTGAAGGCTCAGAGGCGATTGATAAGGAACACTTTAAGAAAAATCATCTTCCTAATTTAGTCAAACAACTTGAAAAATTTGGCTTTCCAACTTTCAACTGTCAAGTAGAAAAGAATGATGTGCTGACTCAAGAGCAGGAAGAAGCCTTTCATGCTGAAAATGAGCAGATTGTTCAAGCCGCCAATGAGGAAGCGCTCCGTGCTATGGAGCAACTGGAACAGATGGCACCTCCTCCAGCGGAAGAGAAACCAGCCTTTGATTTTCAGGCCAAAAAGGCTGCGGCTAAGCCAAAGCTAGATAAGGCGGAGATTACTCCTATGATCGAAGTGACGACGGAGGAGAATCGTCTGGTCTTTGAAGGGGTTGTTTTTGATGTAGAGCAAAAAGTGACTAGAACAGGTCGTGTTTTAATCAACTTTAAAATGACGGACTACACTTCAAGTTTTTCTATGCAAAAGTGGGTTAAAAATGAGGAAGAGGCTCAGAAATTTGACCTCATCAAGAAAAATTCTTGGCTCCGAGTGCGTGGGAATGTGGAGATGAATAACTTCACACGTGATTTGACAATGAACGTGCAGGATGTGCAGGAGGTTGTTCACTATGAGCGGAAGGATTTGATGCCAGAAGGTGAGCGCCGGGTTGAGTTTCATGCTCATACTAACATGTCGACCATGGATGCTCTACCAGAGGTTGAAGAAATCGTTGCGACAGCTGCTAAGTGGGGACACAAGGCTGTTGCCATCACGGACCACGGGAATGTCCAGTCCTTCCCACACGGCTATAAGGCGGCCAAAAAAGCGGGAATTCAGCTGATTTATGGAATGGAAGCCAATATCGTTGAGGATCGTGTTCCTATCGTTTACAACGAAGTGGAGATGGACTTATCAGAAGCGACCTATGTGGTTTTTGACGTGGAAACGACGGGGCTTTCAGCCATATACAATGATTTGATTCAGGTTGCGGCTTCTAAGATGTACAAGGGGAATGTTATTGCCGAATTTGATGAATTTATCAATCCTGGACATCCCTTGTCAGCCTTTACCACAGAGTTGACTGGAATTACAGATGATCATGTAAAAAATGCCAAACCACTGGAACAAGTTCTGCAAGAATTCCAAGAATTTTGCAAGGATACAGTCTTAGTCGCCCACAATGCCACCTTTGACGTTGGCTTTATGAATGCCAATTATGAGCGTCATGGTCTGTCGAAGATTAGTCAGCCAGTTATTGATACGCTGGAGTTTGCTAGAAATCTCTATCCTGAGTATAAGCGTCATGGTTTGGGGCCTTTGACCAAGCGTTTTGGTGTAGCTTTGGAACATCACCACATGGCCAACTACGATGCGGAAGCGACTGGTCGTCTGCTCTTTATATTTATCAAAGAGGTAGCAGAAAAACATGGTGTGACCGATCTAGCTAGACTCAACATTGATTTGATTAGTCCAGATTCTTATAAAAAAGCTCGGATCAAGCATGCGACCATCTATGTCAAGAATCAAGTAGGACTAAAAAATATCTTTAAGCTGGTTTCCTTGTCCAATACTAAGTACTTTGAAGGAGTGCCACGGATTCCGAGAACGGTTCTAGATGCCCATCGAGAGGGCTTGATTTTAGGATCAGCCTGTGCAGAAGGTGAAGTTTTTGATGCAGTCGTTTCCCAAGGTGTGGATGCGGCGGTTGAGGTGGCCAAGTATTATGACTTTATCGAGGTCATGCCACCAGCTATTTATGCGCCCCTGATTGCTAAGGAGCAGGTCAAGGATATGGAGGAACTCCAGACTATTATCAAGAGTTTGATAGAGGTTGGAGACCGCCTTGGTAAGCCTGTTCTGGCTACGGGAAATGTCCACTATATCGAACCAGAAGAAGAAATTTACCGTGAAATTATTGTTCGTAGTTTGGGACAGGGGGCTATGATTAACCGAACCATCGGTCATGGTGAACATGCCCAACCAGCACCACTTCCAAAGGCTCATTTTAGAACGACCAATGAGATGTTGGATGAATTTGCCTTCTTGGGAGAGGAACTGGCTCGTAAACTGGTTATTGAAAACACCAATGCCTTGGCAGAGACCTTTGAACCCGTTGAGGTTGTTAAGGGTGACTTGTACACACCTTTCATTGATAAGGCGGAAGAAACGGTCGCTGAGCTGACTTACAAGAAAGCATTCGAGATTTATGGAAATCCGCTGCCAGATATTGTTGATTTGCGGATTGAAAAAGAATTAACCTCTATTCTGGGGAATGGATTTGCTGTGATTTATCTGGCTTCCCAGATGCTGGTGCAACGTTCCAATGAACGGGGTTACTTGGTGGGTTCTCGTGGATCTGTCGGATCTAGTTTCGTTGCGACCATGATTGGGATTACAGAGGTTAATCCTCTCTCTCCTCACTATGTCTGTGGTCAGTGTCAGTACAGCGAATTTATCACCGATGGTTCTTACGGTTCAGGTTTTGATATGCCTAATAAGGACTGCCCAAAGTGTGGTCACAAACTCAGTAAAAATGGGCAGGATATTCCGTTCGAGACCTTCCTCGGTTTTGATGGGGACAAGGTTCCCGATATTGACTTGAACTTCTCGGGAGAGGATCAGCCTAGCGCCCACTTGGATGTGCGTGATATCTTTGGTGAAGAATATGCCTTCCGTGCAGGAACGGTTGGTACGGTGGCTGCTAAGACTGCCTATGGATTTGTCAAGGGCTACGAGCGAGATTACGGGAAGTTTTATCGTGATGCAGAGGTGGAGCGCCTAGCCCAAGGTGCGGCTGGTGTCAAGCGAACTACGGGACAACACCCGGGGGGAATCGTTGTTATTCCTAACTACATGGATGTCTTCGATTTTACGCCTGTCCAGTATCCAGCGGATGACGTGACGGCTGAATGGCAAACGACTCACTTTAACTTCCACGATATCGATGAGAACGTCCTCAAACTTGATGTACTGGGACATGATGATCCGACCATGATTCGGAAATTGCAGGATTTGTCTGGGATTGATCCTAATGAAATCCCTATGGATGACGAAGGCGTGATGGCCCTCTTCTCTGGGACTGATGTGCTTGGCGTAACACCTGAGCAAATCGGAACGCCGACGGGGATGCTGGGGATTCCAGAGTTTGGGACTAACTTTGTACGTGGAATGGTAGACGAGACGCATCCGACAACTTTTGCAGAGTTGCTTCAGCTTTCAGGTTTATCCCATGGTACCGATGTGTGGTTGGGAAATGCCCAGGATTTGATCAAGCAAGGAATTGCGGACCTATCAACCGTTATCGGTTGTCGGGATGATATCATGGTTTACCTCATGCATGCGGGTCTCGAGCCTAAGATGGCCTTTACCATCATGGAACGGGTGCGTAAAGGCTTATGGCTGAAGATTTCCGAAGAGGAGCGAAATGGCTATATCGAAGCCATGAAGGCCAATAAGGTGCCAGAGTGGTATATCGAGTCCTGTGGGAAAATCAAGTATATGTTCCCTAAAGCCCATGCGGCAGCCTACGTTATGATGGCCTTGCGTGTGGCCTACTTTAAGGTCCACCATCCCATTTATTATTACTGTGCTTACTTCTCCATCCGTGCTAAGGCCTTTGATATCAAGACCATGGGTGCGGGCTTGGATGCTATTAAGCGCAGAATGGAAGAAATCTCTGAAAAACGGAAGAACAATGAAGCCTCTAATGTGGAAATTGATCTTTATACAACTCTTGAGATTGTTAATGAGATGTGGGAGCGTGGTTTCAAGTTTGGAAAACTCGATCTCTACCGTAGTCAGGCGACAGAGTTCCTTATCGATGGGGATACCCTCATTCCGCCATTTGTAGCAATGGATGGTCTGGGTGAGAACGTTGCCAAGCAGTTGGTGCGAGCGCGTGAAGAGGGAGAATTCCTCTCTAAAACAGAACTACGCAAACGTGGTGGACTCTCATCAACATTGGTTGAAAAGATGGATGAAATGGGGATTCTGGGCAATATGCCAGAGGATAACCAATTGAGTTTGTTTGATGAGTTGTTTTAAGAATTAGAACGGAGAACATCTTTATGAAACTTAGAATCTTTGCAGAAGATAAACCTGCTGAGAAGGTGTTTGAATATCAATTAGAACTTGCTGATCAGACAATTCTTTTATCGACAGCACTCTTGTCAGGCGCTATTGCTTTGGCAGGATTATTTTCTGCTTTGAAAGAAAAATAAACAAATAGAAAAGGAAAAATAGAATGGTTTTACCAAATTTTAAAGAAAATCTAGAAAAATATGCGAAATTGTTGGTTGCGAATGGAATTAACGTGCAGCCTGGTCACACTTTGGCTCTTTCTATCGATGTGGAGCAACGCGAGTTGGCTCATTTAATCGTGAAAGAAGCTTATGCTTTGGGTGCACATGAGGTTATCGTTCAGTGGACAGATGATGTCATCAACCGTGAGAAATTTCTCCATGCACCGATGGAACGTTTGGACAATGTGCCAGAATATAAGATTGCTGAGATGAACTATCTTTTGGAGAACAAGGCTAGCCGTCTTGGGGTTCGTTCTTCTGACCCAGGTGCCTTGAACGGAGTGGAAGCTGACAAGCTTTCGGCTTCTGCTAAAGCTATGGGACTTGCCATGAAGCCAATGCGTATCGCAACGCAATCCAACAAGGTTAGCTGGACTGTAGCAGCAGCTGCTGGACTTGAGTGGGCTAAAAAAGTCTTTCCAAATGCTGCGAGTGACGAAGAGGCAGTTGATCTCCTTTGGGATCAAATCTTCAAAACTTGTCGCGTTTATGAAGCAGATCCTGTTAAGGCTTGGGAAGAGCATGCAGCCATTCTTAAGAGCAAGGCAGATATGCTTAATAAAGAGCAATTTTCAGCCCTTCACTATACAGCTCCAGGGACCGATTTGACACTTGGATTGCCGAAGAACCACGTTTGGGAATCAGCTGGTGCTATCAATGCGCAAGGAGAAGGATTCTTACCAAATATGCCAACAGAAGAGGTCTTCACAGCGCCTGACTTCCGTCGCGCAGATGGTTATGTCACTTCTACAAAACCGCTTAGTTATAATGGAAACATCATTGAAGGAATTAAGGTAACCTTCAAGGATGGACAAATCGTAGACATTACTGCTGAGAAGGGTGATCAGGTCATGAAAGACCTTGTCTTTGAAAATGCGGGTGCGCGTGCCTTGGGTGAATGTGCCTTGGTACCAGATCCAAGCCCAATTTCTCAGTCAGGCATTACCTTCTTCAACACCCTTTTTGATGAAAATGCTTCAAACCACTTGGCCATCGGTGCTGCCTATGCGACTAGCGTCGTTGGTGGAGCAGAGATGGGCGAAGAAGAGCTTGAAGCTGCAGGGCTTAACCGTTCAGATGTTCATGTGGACTTTATGATTGGGTCTAATCAAATGGATATCGATGGTATTCGTGAGGATGGGACACGTGTACCGCTCTTCCGTAATGGAGACTGGGCAAATTAAGGAGCCAAGATGATAGGAAGTATGTTTGTTGGTCTCTTAGTGGGATTCTTGGCAGGTGCTTTGACCAATCGTGGAGAACGCATGGGATGCTTTGGGAAAATGTTTCTCGGTTGGATTGGTGCCTTTCTAGGTCACTTGCTTTTTGGAACGTGGGGGCCAGTTTTATCAGGAACAGCCATTATCCCAGCGATTTTAGGTGCCATGATTGTCTTAGCAATTTTTTGGAGACGAGGAAGTTAATTTCTTAAATCTGATACTCAATGAAAATCAAAGAGCAAACTAGGAAACTAGCCGCAGGCTGCTCAAAGCACTGCTTTGAGGTTGTGTATAGAACTGACGAAGTCAGCTCAAAACACTGTTTTGAGGTTGCAGATGGACGTTGACGCGGTTTGAAGAGATTTTTGAAGAGTATGAAACGAAAAGGAGGTTGGTCATTGAGCCAGCCTCCTTTTGAGTATGATATAATAGTTCTATGAGATTAGATAAATTTTTAGTTGCCTGCGCTGTGGGGAGCCGGACTGAGGTCAAAAACTTGCTCAAGGCTGGGCACGTGACGGTAAATGGTAAAAAAGAAAAATCAGCTAAATTGCAGATTGATGAAGAAAGAGATGAGATTCGCTTTGATGGGCAGGTGCTGGAGTATGAAGAATTTGTATACTACATGATGAACAAGCCCCAAGGAGTTATTTCAGCGACTGAGGATCCCAAGCACAGAACCGTGTTGGACTTGCTGGATGATATTGCTCGGAGCAAGGAAGTTTTCCCAGCAGGACGCTTGGATATTGACACGCATGGTCTTTTACTCTTGACCAATGACGGCCAGCTGGCCCATTCTTTACTTTCGCCTAAACGTCATGTGGACAAGACTTATCAGGCACAAGTCAAGGGAATTATGACTCAAGAAGATGTGGAGATATTTGCCAAGGGAATTCCGCTCAAAGACTTTACCTGTCAGCCTGCTAAACTGGAGCTTGTTTCCATAGATTCAGAAAAGAATCAGAGCCAAATCCGTGTGACTATTGCAGAAGGGAAGTTTCATCAGGTCAAACGAATGGTTGCCTATTGTGGCAAGGAAGTAGTAGACCTACAGCGTTTGACTATGGGAACTTTAGTTTTGGATGAGAATTTACAACGAGGAGAATGGCGTCGCTTGACCAAGGAAGAATTAGAGGTTCTCCTTGCAAGTATTGCTTAATTTGAGTTATGTTAGAAAAAGGTGAGGAAGAATATCCTTGCCTTTTATGTTTTTCAGTTGCTTACTTTGTGAAAAGAGTTATAATAGACTGTAGAATAAAAGGAGGAATCTATGAACGCGATTCAAGAATCATTTACTGATAAATTATTTGCCAACTATGAAGCAAATGTAAAATACCAAGCGATTGAAAATGCTGCTAGCCATAATGGAATTTTTGCAGCCCTAGAACGTCGCCAAAGCCATGTAGACAACACACCTGTTTTCTCATTGGATTTGACAAAGGATAAGGTAACCAACCAGAAAGCGTCTGGTCGTTGCTGGATGTTTGCGGCTCTCAACACCTTCCGTCACAAACTCATCTCTCAATATAAATTGGAAAACTTTGAGTTGTCACAGGCTCATACTTTCTTCTGGGACAAGTATGAGAAATCCAATTGGTTCTTGGAGCAAGTCATTGCGACTGCAGACCAAGACCTAACTAGCCGTAAGGTTAAATTCCTACTTCAAACACCACAACAAGATGGTGGTCAATGGGATATGGTCGTTGCACTCTTTGAGAAATACGGTGTCGTGCCTAAGTCAGTTTACCCTGAATCTGTTTCATCTAGCAGCAGCCGTGAGCTAAATGCAATCCTTAACAAATTGCTTCGCCAAGATGCTCAAATCTTGCGTGACTTGCTTGCTTCTGGTGCAGACCAAGCAACTGTCCAAGCTAAGAAAGAAGACCTCTTGCAAGAAATCTTTAACTTCCTTGCTATGTCTTTAGGACTTCCACCACGTAAATTTGACTTTGCTTATCGCGATAAGGATAACAACTACCAAAGCGAAAAGGGTATCACGCCACAAGAATTTTACAAGAAATATGTCAATCTTCCTCTAGAAGACTATGTTTCTGTTATCAATGCTCCAACTGCTGACAAGCCTTATGGCCAATCTTACACAGTTGAGATGTTGGGAAATGTGGTTGGTAGCCGTGCAGTTCGTTACATCAACGTACCGATGGAGCGCTTGAAAGAATTGGCGATTGCCCAAATGCAAGCAGGTGAGACTGTTTGGTTTGGTTCTGATGTTGGTCAGCTTAGCAACCGCAAAGCTGGAATCCTTGCGACAGATGTTTATGACTTTGAATCAAGCATGGACATTAAACTAACTCAAGACAAGGCTGGACGTTTGGACTACAGCGAAAGCTTGATGACCCACGCTATGGTCTTGACAGGTGTTGATTTGGATGAAAATGGCAAATCAACCAAGTGGAAGGTTGAAAACTCATGGGGAGACAAGGTTGGTACCGATGGTTACTTTGTTGCCTCAGACGCTTGGATGGACGAATACACATATCAAATCGTTGTTCGCAAAGAATTGCTGACAGCAGAAGAACAAGCTGCTTATGAAGCAGAACCAATCGTACTTGCACCATGGGATCCAATGGGAGCCTTGGCAGAATAAAAGCATAGAAAAAAGGAATCAGGTTTAGAACCTGATTCCTTTTAAGTTGTTTGATTACATGATGTGAAGAACATGTGCCACAATACCCACTGCGAAGAGTGCAAGGATAATAGTGATTGGAGATACTTTTTTCTTAAGCAAGTACATGCAAAGGAAAGTAAGGAGTAGTCCTGATAGTCCAGGAATCAACATATCCAAGTTTTGTTGGAAAGTAGTAACTTTTTCAGGTGTTTGAGACAATCCTTGTCCTACTTGTGCGAATGCTTCTTGGATACCTTTAGATCCTTCTGGCAATTTATCCCAATGGATATAAGCTTTTTCATCTAGTTGAACTTTGGCAACATCGAAAGCAAATTTAATATTTACCCAACGTTGAACAAGGACAGCAAGAATGAACATACCAAGGATAGAAGCTCCTTTAGTGATGTCTTGAAGGATACCGCCAGACATATCTTTAGTGATTTCTGATCCAGCCTTGTATCCAATCTCTTGTGTATACCACAAGAATGACATACGAATCAAGTTCCAAAGAACGAAGAATAGGATTGGACCTAAGATATTACCAGTAAGGGCAAGTGAAGCACCGAGTGATCCAAGGATTGGGCGTACTGTAAACCAGAATACTGGGTCACCGATACCAGCAAGAGGTCCCATCATACCGATTTTAACCCCTTGGATAGCAGCGTCATCAATTTCAACACCGTTAGCACGTTCTTCTTCAAGTGCAAGAGTAACCCCCATGATTGGAGCGGCTACGTATGGGTGAGTGTTGAAGAACTCAAGATGGCGTTCAAGAGCAGCGATTTGATCTTCTTTTTTAGTGTAGAGTTTTTTAAGAGCTGGAATTAATGAGTAAGCCCAACCCAAGTTTTGCATACGTTCATAGTTCCAAGAACCTTGTAAGAAAGTTGAACGCCACCAAACTTTTTTACGATCTGATTTAGTTAATTGAAGTTTTTCAGTCATGATGTTTTCAGTCCTTTCTTATCTTAGTAGTCTTCTAGGATATCGCCGATTGGGTCGTTAGAAGTTGCGGCTCCTCCGCCACCATTTCCACCAGTTTTAGCAAGGTGAAGGTAGATAAGAGCGATAGCAACACCGATAGCACCAAATCCGATTAGAGTAATATCTGATACGGCAGCAAGCACGAAACCGATAGCGAAGAATGGCCATACTTCACGAGTTGCCATCATGTTGATAACCATAGCGTAACCAACGGCAACGACCATACCACCACCGATAGCCATACCATCTTTAAGCCAATCAGGCATAGTATTTAAAATGCTTTGTACGGTTTCAGTTGGTACCATTAGAAGGAGTGCTGCAGGGACTGCAATACGAAGACCTTGAAGAAGAAGTGCGACAAAGTGAGCGCGTTCAACTGCTTTAAAGTCACCTTTTTTAGCAGAAGCATCAGCAGTGTGAACCAATCCGACAGAGAGTGTACGGACAATCATAGTCAAGAATAGACCAGCAACTGCAAGAGGGATAGCAACCGCTTGGGCAACACCGATACCTGTCTTAGTAAAGTCGCCACCAAGAACCATGATAATGGCAGCAGCAACAGAAGCAAGAGCAGCGTCAGGAGCTACGGCAGCTCCGATGTTAGCCCAACCAAGGGCGATCATTTGAAGAGAACCACCAAGGATAATCCCTGCTTCAAGGTTACCAGTAACAAGACCGATAAGGGTACAAGCTACGATTGGTTGATGGAATTGGAACTGGTCGAGGATACCTTCAAGACCTGCTAGGAAGGCTACAACGACTACTAAAACCATAGAAATAATAGACATCTTTAAAATCCTTTCATAAAATCGATTATTGCACGTTTGCTTTGTTAATCAAGTCAAACAAATCTTTTTTCGTGTCGTTTGGTACTTTACGTACGTCAAATTCAACACCAAGGTCACGCATTTTTTCAAATGTAGCAACGTCTTCTTTATCCATAGACAAAACGTTGTTAACCATTGTTTTACCAGTTGAGTGAGCCATTGATCCTACGTTAAGGGTCTTGATTGGCACGCCACCTTCGATGGCACGAAGGGCATCTTGAGGTGTTTCAAACAAGATAAGGGCATGTGTTCCTCCAAATCGAGGATCTTTTGCAACGTCGATTAGTTTTTGGATAGGAACAACGTTTGCTTTCACTTTACCTGGAGCTGCTTGTTTAATCAATTCTTTACGTAATTCGTCTTTAGCTACGTTATCTGAAGCAACGATGATACGGTCTGCTTTTGAATCTGGAGTCCAAGCAGTTGCAACCTGACCGTGAAGTAGACGTGTGTCAAGACGGGCAAGATTGATTTTCAATTTACCGTCTCCGATGACAGTTCCTTCTGGAATAGCAGCTTGGGCAACTGGAGCAGCTACAGCGCTTGCTACTTCCTCAACTGGGTTTAGCTCTTCTGGAAGAGCTTTAATGCCATCTTTGGCTTCTTTAATAATATTCGCAGCGACTTTTTCTACACCTGCAGCAGCGTCCATGAGGCGCTCTGTATAGGCTTGAATCAACATCGGTAAATTAAGTCCAGTGATGATGGCAAACTTACGCTCAGGATTTTCTCCCATCACGCGGCTAGCTTGGTTAAATGGAGATCCACTCCAAAGGTCAGCCAAAACTAGAACCTCATCTTCTGCGTCAAATGCAGCAACAGCGTTATTAAACTTAGCGTATAAATCATCAGGACCTTCATTTGGCATAAAGGTTACAACTTGCACCTTTTCTTGTTCACCAAAAATCATAGAACCTGACTGATGAATACCCGCAGCAAATTCGCCGTGGCTCGCAATAATGATTCCGATACTCATTATTGTCATTCCTCCTTTTTGTTGTTTCAGTTTTCTTTTAAGAAAACTTTAAGACTTTTTAAGTATAAACCGTTTTCATCTAAAAATCAACTATTTATCATAAAATAATTAAAAAGATTACATCTAAAAATATTGATATATTGAGTTTTAGAGAAGTTTTTTTGAATCCTTATTTTAAAATTTAATATAAAAAAGTTGGAAGCGTATTCCAACTTTTAAAATAGGTTTTTATTAGATTAGTGGGTGAAGTCGAGTACCATACGTCCTTGGATTTGACCTTTTTCCATTTCGTCGAAAATTGCAACGGCATCTTCTACTGGACGTTTTTGGACAATTGGGACTACCAAACCTTCTGCACCGAATTGGAAGGCTTCTTCCAAGTCTTTACGAGTTCCAACAAGAGAACCGATAACTTGGATTCCATCTAGAACGGTTTTAACGATACTGAGTTCCATCATTTCAGAAGGAAGACCGACAGCGACGACGCGACCACCAGCACGAACTGAGTCAACAGCCTGGTTGAAGGCAACTTTAGATACAGCAGTTACGACAGCTGAGTGAGCTCCTCCATTTGTTTTTTCTTTGATGAGTCCTGGTACATCGTCAACTTCGAGGCCGTTAATAACGATATCCGCACCTACTTCTTTTGCAAGGGCAAGTTTGTCGTTGTTGATATCAACTGCGATGACATGAGCATTGAATACTTTTTTAGCATATTGAACAGCTAGGTTACCAAGTCCACCAGCACCGTAAAGAACAACCCATTGGCCAGGTTCAACTTTGGCTTCCTTAATAGCTTTATAGGTTGTTACCCCAGCACATGTAATAGAAGAAGCTTGGGCTGGATCAAGTCCGTCAGGAACTTTGACAGCATAGTCTGCAGTTACGATACATTGTTCAGCCATACCTCCGTCTACTGAGTAGCCGGCATTTTTTACTGTCCGGCAAAGAGTTTCACGGCCAGTTGTACAGTATTCGCAAGTTCCACATCCTTCAAAGAACCAAGCAACGCTGACACGGTCGCCAACTTTAAGGCTTTTAACATCTGGAGCAATTTCCTTAACGATACCAACACCTTCGTGTCCTAAAACACGTCCTGGTACTTGACCAAAGTCACCATGGGCAACGTGGAGGTCAGTGTGGCAAACACCACAGTATTCAATCTCTACAAGTGCTTCCCCAGTTTCAAGTGGACGGAGTACTTTTTCTTCAACAGCAACACCAGTGCTTTCTGGATTTACAACAACAGCTTTCATAGCTATCCTCCTTGATATTGGCCGAGAACAGGGACAACAGGACTGGATTGATTATGTTTCAACAGAGTCGAGTGTGACGAGCTCTCTTGTATTTATATGTGAAGTATATCACAAAAGAAAGCCTTTTCCAAGGTTTTGGAGGTAAAAAATAGAACAATCGATTAACTGGTTGATGAGACTGTGAAAAGAACACAAAGACCACAAAGACCAGCTCGAAAGCTGGTCATACTCTTCGAAAATCTCTTCAAACCACGTCAGCTTCGCCTTGCCGTATATATGGTTACTGACTTCGTCAGTTCTATCTGCAACCTCAAAACAGTGTTTTGAGCTGACTTCGTCAGTTTCATCTACAACCTCAAAGCAGTGCTTTGAGCAACCTACGGCTAGCTTCCTAGTTTGCTCTTTGATTTTCGTTGAGTATCAGTATAGGCTATAAGAATAAGTCTTGCAGGGTTTTGGCAACCCCGTCTTGGTCATTGGTCAGGGAAATTTGCTCATCCGCATAAGGGAGTAGCTCTGGGTTGGCATTTTTCATGGCATAGCCCTTCCCAGCAAAAGCGAGCATTTCGGTATCATTGTGCTCATCTCCAAAAGCAATCAAATCCTTTTTATCGCGGTTCATTACCTTGAGCAAGTAGTCTAAAGCAAAGGCTTTGTTGACTCCTTTTGGGGTACATTCAAGGATATTGAGCGGACCACCCCAGGTATTGATAGACAGTTGATGTTGGTAGAAGGCGTTCATTTCTTTTGCCAGGGCATATTTGTCACTGGCTCTGGTCTGCAGCAGAATACAGTTAGGATCCTTGGTCACCAATTCAGGTTGAAATTGATTTTCAGGCTGGAAGGCTTCTACACCAAATAGTTTGGGATTGGCAATTTCTTCATTAGGATTTGTAATGTAGAATTTTTTACGATATTCTCCAGCGATAAAATCGGCTTGAATATCCTCTGAACGTTGAACCATATCTAAAAGATATTTTTTGTCTACGGTCAAACACTTTTCAAAGTCCCAAATCTGGTCTGGTAAATGAGTAAGGGAGCCGTTGAAGTTAATCATAGGAGTGTCTAGGCCTAGCTCGCGGTAAAAATCTTTTGACATGCGGTAAGGGCGACCTGTCGTAATAATAACCTGATGGCCTTGTTCAGCAACTTTTTTAATGGTTTCTTTGGTAAAGTCAGAAATTTGACTGTCTGAGTTGAGCAGGGTTCCATCCAGGTCAACTGCAATAATTTTCTTCGTCATAGGGACCTTTCTAGTGTCTTTTCAGATAAGATGTCTACTATTATAACAAAAAGCAGGCAGAAAAGCAGATTCGAAACAAAAAAAGAAATTTCATCAAATTCTTAAATAAATCAAACAAAGATATTGAAAAAGTGAATGATAAATGATATAATTCTATTATTGTTCGTAAAAATTAAAAGGAGATTGATAATGGACAAATTATTTAAACTAAAAGAGAACGGTACAGACGTTCGTACAGAGGTTCTCGCTGGTTTAACAACTTTCTTTGCAATGAGCTATATTCTCTTTGTAAACCCACAAATTCTTTCGCAAACAGGAATGCCTGCTCAAGGTGTCTTCCTTGCAACGATTATCGGTGCAGTTGCTGGTACCTTGATGATGGCCTTCTATGCTAACTTGCCATACGCTCAAGCGCCAGGTATGGGACTCAATGCCTTCTTTACCTTTACAGTCGTATTTGGACTTGGTTATTCATGGCAAGAAGCCCTAGCTATGGTCTTCATCTGTGGAATTATCTCATTGATTATTACCTTGACAAATGTTCGTAAAATGATCATTGAATCGATTCCAAATGCCCTTCGTTCAGCTATTTCAGCTGGTATCGGTGTCTTTCTTGCCTACGTGGGAATTAAGAATGCTGGACTTTTGAAATTCTCTATCGATCCAGGAAATTACACGGTTGCAGGAGAAGGGGCTGATAAAGCTCAAGCAGCGATTACAGCAAATGCTTCAGCAGTTCCAGGATTGGTTAGCTTTAATAATCCAGCTGTTTTGGTGGCTCTTGCAGGACTTGCCATTACTATCTTTTTTGTTATCAAAGGGATTAAAGGGGGAATTATTCTCTCTATCTTGACAACGACTGTTCTTGCTATCGCAGTTGGTTTGGTAGATTTGTCTAGTATCGATTTTGCTAATAACCATGTTGGTGCAGCCTTTGAAGACTTGAAGACAGTCTTTGGTGCAGCTCTTGGTTCAGAAGGTTTGGGAGCTTTGATTTCAGATACAGCTCGCTTGCCTGAAACTCTGATGGCCATTCTTGCCTTCTCATTGACAGATATTTTTGACACAATTGGTACCTTGATCGGTACAGGTGAAAAAGTTGGTATCGTAGCGACAAATGGTGAAAATCACCAATCAGCTAAGTTGGACAAGGCTCTTTACTCTGACTTGATTGGTACTTCAATTGGTGCAATCGCTGGTACTTCGAACGTAACGACTTATGTTGAGTCTGCTGCTGGTATTGGTGCAGGTGGACGTACTGGTTTGACAGCCTTGGTCGTGGCAATCTGTTTTGCAATCTCAAGCTTCTTTAGTCCACTTCTAGCGATTGTACCAACAGCCGCTACAGCTCCAATCTTGATTATCGTTGGGATTATGATGCTGGCTAGCTTGAAAAATATCCATTGGGACGATATGTCTGAAGCGGTTCCTGCTTTCTTCACATCTATCTTTATGGGATTTAGCTACTCTATCACTCAAGGGATTGCAGTTGGTTTCTTGACTTACACTTTGACTAAACTTGTCAAAGGTCAAGCTAAAGATGTTCATGTCATGATTTGGATTTTGGATGCCTTGTTTATCCTTAACTACATCAGTATGGCACTATAAATGCTATAATATAAAAAGGGGTTCTCCCCTTTTTATATTATAGTTACTTGAAAATTGCTTCAAACTAGGTAGGTGATTTTGATTGAATGGTAGGAGTATGATTGATGATAAAAAAGAATATTTGGGATGAAGTATTAAACAGGGGGAAGTGGTTAATAATCTTTCTAGTAGGGCTTTTGTTTTCTCAGTTTCCTTTAGCCCTAGCAACTTTTTTAACTAGCAGAAAATTTCCACTGCTTCAAACGGGACTATTAGTAGGGGCCTTATCTCTTGTGGTTTTAACTGTATTTATAATAGGTGCTAGGAAAACACAGTTGGCTAGTTTTGGTTTATCGTTTTTCAAGGCTAAGGATTTGGCTAGATTGGCCTTAAGCTATCTAGTGATTCTTGCCTTTAATATTCTTGGTGTGGTCTTACTGCATTTGATGAATGAAACAACAACCAGCAATCAATCAAATATTAATGATTTGGTCCAGAATAGTTCCTTAATTTCCAGTTTTTTCTTACTGGTTCTAATAGCTCCTATTTGTGAGGAGATTTTATGTCGAGGTATAATTCCTAAAAAGATTTTTAGAGGAAATGAAAATTTGGGATACATAATAGGTGCAATTGTATTTGCTTTGCTGCATCTACCAACAAATCTGCCTTCTCTTTTAATCTATGGTGGCATGTCATCGGTTTTAACGTGGACTGTCTATAAAACCCAACGTTTAGAAATGTCTATCTTACTTCATATGATTGTTAACGGAGTAGTCTTTTGCTTGTTTACACTTGTGATTATTGTTAGTAGAACCTTTGGTGTGCCTATTTAAGGTTCTCTACTTTAAAAGTTAAGGGCAATATTTTAAAAATGGGAGAAATGGTTCTGCTAAATGGAAGCAATTTTTCTTGAGGGAGAAATTGCCTCCTTCAACTGGGAAAAAGATGAATTCAATCGTGTCCATCTTTTTCTTTTTATGGTAAAATAGAAAAATAATATGATGAAAAGCCTTGAGGGAGTGATCGATATGTCAAGTAAAGCCAATCATGCAAAGACAGCTATTTGCGGAGTTATCAATGTAACCCCAGATTCCTTTTCGGATGGTGGTCAATTTTTTGCTCTTGAGCAGGCACTCCAGCAGGCTCGTAAATTGATAGCAGAAGGAGCCAGTATGCTCGATATCGGCGGAGAATCAACTCGGCCGGGAAGTAGCTATAGCTATGTTGAGATAGAAGAGGAAATCCAGCGTGTTGTTCCAGTGATTAAAGCGATTCGCAAGGAAAGTGATGTCCTCATCTCTATTGATACTTGGAAGAGTCAGGTAGCAGAAGCTGCATTGGCTGCTGGTGCTAATCTAGTTAATGATATCACTGGTCTCATGGGTGATGAAAAAATGGCCCATGTGGTAGCTGAAGCGAGAGCGAAAGTGGTCATTATGTTTAACCCAGTCATGGCTCGACCTCAGCATCCTAGCTCGCTCATATTCCCTCATTTTGGATTTAATCAATCTTTTACAGTGGAAGAGTTAGCTGACTTCGAAAAATTACCAATCGAAGAGTTGATGGAGACTTTCTTTGAACGAGCACTAGCGAGAGCAAATCAAGCTGGAATTGCACAAGCAAATATCCTGTTGGATCCGGGAATCGGCTTTGGTCTGACCAAGAAAGAAAATCTGCTTCTTTTACGGGACCTGGATAAACTCCATCAGAAAGGTTATCCAATCTTTCTTGGAGTGTCGCGCAAGCGATTTGTCATCAATATCCTAGAAGAGAATGGTTTTGAAGTCAATCCTGAGACAGAACATGGTTTCCGCAATCGGGACACGGCCTCTGCTCATGTAACCAGTATCGCTGCGAGACAGGGTGTGGAAGTGGTGCGCGTGCATGATGTAGCTAGTCACAGGATGGCAGTTGAAATTGCCTCCGCTATTCGTCTGGCTGATGAAGCGGAAAATCTAGATTTAAAACAATATAAATAAGATGAAAGAATTTGAAAATAATCAGTGGATTGCTAACTACAGGACGGATCAACCGCATTTTGGCTTGGAACGAATGGTGGAACTATTAGCTTTGCGTGGCAATCCCCATCTCAAACTCAAGGTCATCCATATCGGAGGAACCAATGGCAAGGGTTCGACCATTGCTTTTTTGAAAAATATGCTAGAAAAGCTAGGGCTGAGAGTTGGTGTTTTTAGCTCCCCCTATCTCATTCATTACACAGACCAGATTAGCATCAATGGGGAATCTATCCCAGAGGCTAGACTCGAAACCTTCATGGCAGACTATCAGTCTTTGCTGGAGGGAGAAGCGACCGCTAATTTACAGGGCACAACCGAGTTTGAGATTATTACAGCCATAGCCTATGACTACTTTGCCTCAGAGCAAGTAGATGTGGCTATCATGGAAGTGGGCATGGGTGGACTCTTGGATAGTACCAATGTCTGCCAGCCTATTCTAACAGGCATCACGACTATTGGATTGGATCATGTAGCCCTACTTGGTGACACCTTGGAAGCCATAGCAGATCAGAAAGCTGGTATTATCAAACAAGGTATTCCCTTGGTAACAGGTCGTATAGCTCCAGAAGCTTTGGCTGTGATTGACCGCATTGCGGAAGGGAAAGATGCGTCGAGACTTGCCTACGGGACAGATTATCAGGTCAGCCATCAAAAGAGTGTGGTAACGGGTGAAGTATTTGACTATACCAGTGCTGTTAGACAAGGTCGCTTCCAGACTGGTCTGCTTGGTTTGCACCAGATAGAGAATGCTGGGATGGCCATAGCTTTACTCGATGCTTTTTGTCAGGAGGATGGCCGAGAACTAGCAAGCAATCACTTGCTTGCTCAAGACTTGGAAGAAACAAGGTGGCCGGGACGTTTGGAAATCGTGTCAAGAGATCCCTTGCTGATTTTGGATGGGGCCCACAATCCTCATGCCATAAAGGCTTTAGTAGCAACCTTGCAAGAACGCTTTGCGGATTATCGTAAGGAAATCCTCTTTACTTGTATCAAAACCAAGGCCTTGGAGGATATGTTGGACTTGCTGGGGGCCATGCCAGATACCGAGCTTACCCTGACACATTTTTCGGATAGTCGGGCGACTGATGAAAGCGTGCTGGAAGAGACAGCTAAGTCTAGAAATCTTAGCTACCAAGGTTGGCAGGATTTTCTAGAGCAGAAATTGACAGATAAAAAAGAAGAGAAAAAAACAGTTAGGATTGTCACAGGTTCCTTATATTTCTTGAGCCAAGTGAGAGCCTATCTGATGGAGAGGAAAAAAGAGAATGGATAAACAAAAGATTGAAGCAGCTGTAAAAATGATTATCGAGGCTGTCGGAGAGGACGCTAACCGCGAGGGCTTGCAGGAAACACCTGCTCGTGTGGCTCGTATGTACCAAGAGATTTTTTCAGGTCTTGGTCAAACAGCGGAGGAACATTTGTCAAAATCCTTTGAGATTATTGATGATAATATGGTGGTAGAAAAGGATATCTTTTTCCATACCATGTGTGAACACCACTTCTTGCCATTTTATGGTAGAGCGCATATTGCCTATATTCCAGATGGTCGTGTGGCAGGTTTGTCTAAGCTAGCCCGTACGGTTGAAGTTTATTCGAAAAAACCACAAATTCAAGAACGTTTGAATATCGAAGTGGCCGATGCCTTGATGGACTATCTAGGTGCTAAAGGAGCCTTTGTTGTCATTGAGGCGGAACATATGTGTATGAGCATGCGTGGTGTCAGAAAACCAGGCACTGCAACCTTGACGACAGTAGCTCGTGGTCTATTTGAAACAGATAAGGACCTTCGAGACCAAGCTTATCGTTTAATGGGACTATAAAAAGAATCCGCTTTGGGCGGATTTTTCTAGAAAGGAATCATTATGGATCAACTGCAGATTAAAGATTTGGAAATTTTTGCCTATCATGGTCTTTTTCCCAGTGAGAAGGAATTGGGGCAGAAGTTTGTCGTTTCAGCCATCCTATCCTATGATATGACCAGGGCGGCTACAGACTTGGATTTAACGGCTTCTGTCCATTACGGAGAACTGTGTCAGCAGTGGACGACATGGTTTCAGGAAAAGAGTGAGGATTTGATTGAAACGGTAGCCTACAAACTGGTAGAACGTACTTTTGAGGCTTATCCTCTTGTCCAAGAAATTCAGCTGGAACTGAAAAAACCTTGGGCGCCAGTGCATTTGCCACTAGATACTTGCTCAGTAACTATTCATCGTCGCAAGCAACGAGCCTTTATCGCCCTAGGAAGCAATATGGGAGATAAACAAGCAAACTTGGAGCGAGCCATTGACAAACTGCGAGCTCGTGGTATCCATATTCTCAAAGAGTCCGGTGTCTTAGCGACGGAGCCTTGGGGTGGAGTGGAGCAAGATAGCTTTGCTAATCAAGTGGTTGAGGTGGAAACCTGGTTGCCCGCCTCAGTCTTGTTAGATACCTTACTAGCCATTGAGTCAGAGATGGGAAGGGTTAGAGAAGTGCATTGGGGACCTCGTTTGATTGATTTGGACTTGCTCTTTGTGGAGGACCAGGTCATTTATACAGACGACCTTATTTTGCCTCATCCTTACATAGCGGAACGCCTTTTTGCTCTTGAGTCTTTACAAGAAATTGCGCCTCATTTTATCCATCCGACATTAAAGCAACCTATTCGCAACTTGTATGATGCTTTGAAAAAATAGAAAAACTCTAGTTTTCAGTCGTTTGTAACTGAAGGCTAGAGTTTTTAAAATAGGTCATTTTCTTCTGGGAGGAGGATAGTCTCTCTTCCGTCCATGTCTAAAACCAGGACTCTCGGGGGATAAAGAGGGTCGAAAGGATGGTTAAAATCAAAATCAATGGCTGTAGGGAGGTGTTGGCTTGAGAAGTGGAAGGTAATCTTTCCTTGGTTATTAAGTAATTGAAACTCAAGTTCTTCTTCCAATTCAAAGACATTTTTTAAGAAATGGTCGATGATATACCAAAAAGAGTCAATGACATCATCAGGCAAGCTGGTAACAATGCCAAAACTAGCAGACCGCATCTGGGTATTGGTAAAAGCCATATTTCTACCCCCTTTCTTTCCCCTTATCATACAGCAAATAGGATTAAAAATCAAGAAAAGGTGATTTTTTTCTTTAAAACCTAGGCTTTCTATGAAATTTTTTTCAAACAATCTTCAAAAAATACTTGAAAGTGTTTACAAATAGTGATAAAATGGAATAAGTAGAAGCATGAAAACGAAATTTTCATACCGTCTCTTTTTTAGAGTCTCGTGAGGTATGATATAGAAAGGAAATGGAATGAATACAGACGATACAGTAACGATTTATGATGTCGCCCGTGAAGCAGGAGTTTCAATGGCAACTGTTAGCCGTGTAGTCAATGGCAATAAAAATGTAAAAGAGAATACTCGTAAAAAAGTGCTTGAGGTAATTGATCGTTTGGATTACCGTCCAAATGCCGTGGCGCGTGGTCTTGCAAGTAAGAAGACAACCACTGTCGGTGTTGTGATTCCAAATATTACTAATGGTTATTTCTCAACGCTTGCTAAAGGGATTGATGATATCGCTGAAATGTATAAGTATAATATCGTTCTTGCTAATAGTGATGAGGATGATGACAAGGAAGTGTCAGTTGTCAATACACTATTTTCTAAGCAAGTAGATGGTATCATCTTTATGGGTTACCACTTGACTGAAAAAATTCGTTCAGAGTTTTCTCGTTCTCGAACACCAGTTGTTCTTGCGGGAACAGTAGATGTAGAACATCAACTTCCAAGTGTCAATATTGACTACAAACAAGCAACGATTGATGCAGTAACCTACCTTGCTAAAGAAAACGAACGCATTGCTTTTGTTAGCGGCCCACTAGTGGATGACATCAATGGTAAGGTTCGTTTGGTTGGCTACAAGGAAGCCTTGAAAAAAGCAGGGATTTCTTATAGCGAAGGCTTGGTATTTGAGTCTAAATACACTTACGAAGATGGCTATGCCTTGGCAGAACGATTGATTTCATCAAATGCAACTGCAGCAGTTGTAACAGGTGATGAATTGGCAGCAGGTGTCTTGAACGGCCTTGCTGATAAGGGTGTGTCAGTACCAGAAGAGTTTGAAATCATTACCAGTGATGATTCACAAATCTCACGCTTTACCCGTCCAAACTTGACCACTATTGCCCAACCTCTTTATGACCTTGGTGCTATTAGCATGCGTATGTTGACTAAGATTATGCACAAGGAAGAGTTGGAAGAACGTGAAGTTCTCTTACCTCATGGTTTGACAGAACGTCGTTCAACACGAAAACGTAAATAGAAAAAATCAGGGAATCGTGAAGATTTCCTGATTTTGCTTTCTAGAGAAGATGTTAGCCTTCCATATAGTCTTTTAAAGCCTGTCCTGTTAGTCCGGCATTGAGGGCGATGAGGAGTTTCAAACGGGCTTTTTGGGCGTTAAGTTCTTTAACAAAGAAGACACCAGATTTTTGTAACTGCACGCCCCCGCCTTGGTAGGCATAAACAGGTTCTGCAATACCGTTAAAGCATCGTGATACCAGAGCGACTGGGATTCCTTTTTGCAGAAGGCTTTCTAATTTTTGAGCCGTTTCTTTGGGAATATTACCAGCACCGAAGGCTTGGATAATCAAACCGTCCAATTGTTCCAAATCCAGCATATCAATCAGCTCATCTGTCATACCTGCATAAGCAGAGATGATAGGGACTAATCCTTGTATGTGATCAATGTCAAAGCGAACACGGGGCTCAGCTGTTTTAAAGTAGAGGATTTCGTGTTTCATAATCAGACCAAGTGGCCCGTGTGTTGGAGTCTGGAAGGTGCTGACGTTGGTCGTATGTGTTTTGGTGACATACTTGGCAGCGTGGATTTCATCGTTCATAACGACCAAAACTCCTTTGTCAGCAGCCCTGTCATCACTAGCCACTCGTAAAGCACTTAGGTAATTATAAACACCATCACTACCGAGTTCGTTGGAGCTACGCATGGCCCCTGTTAGTATGATAGGCATGTGGGGAACTTCCATGGTGTCAAGGAAATAGGCTGTTTCTTCTAAAGTGTCGGTCCCATGTGTGATCACCACCCCATCGTAATTATCTGCTTCCTCTTTGATTTTTTGGTAGAGGGCCAGCATATGCTTGGGTTTGATATGGGGGCTTGGCAGGTTAAAAAAGTCTAGGGAGTGGACTTGGATTCCTTCGAGAGGATTGGATACATGGTTCATGGGATTATCTGAACTAGTCACAACAGCGCCAGAAGCATCGGCCTGCATGGAAATAGTCCCACCCGTATGTAAAACAAGGATTTTCTTAGGCATGATTTACTCACTCTTTCTGAAATGTGGTATAATCATTGTATCACAAAAGGGGAGATTGGGATAGGATGGAAGTCAAAGCTGTTTTTTTTGATATCGATGGAACCTTGGTTAATGATCGCAAGAGTGTTTTGAAATCCACTAAGGACGCGATTAAGATTGTCAAAGAACAAGGGGTACTAGTTGGCGTAGCGACGGGGCGTGGACCTTTTTTTGTTAAGGAATTGATGGACGATTTGGATCTGGATTTTGCGGTAACCTACAATGGCCAGTATATCTTTACTAAAGACAGAGTCTTGTTCACGAGCCCAATTTCCAAGTTACATTTGCGCCGGTTAATTACTTATGCTAAAAAAGAGGGCAAGGAGATTGCTCTAGGGACCAAGGAAGCCATGCTAGGTTCTAAAATCATGTCTTTTGGTCTGGGTTCTTTTTCCCAACGAATCAGTCGCTTCGTTCCCTCGGTTTTAACTCGGACGGTGAGTCATTCCTTTAATCGTATGGTCAGCAAGGTTGTTCCCCAAAAGGAAGAAGACCTGCTTCACCTCATGAATCAGCCTATCTACCAAGTTTTGATGCTGATGACGCCAGAAGAATCTGAGAAGGCGGCAGCTGATTTTGAAGATTTGAAATTGACCCGTAGCAATCCATTTGCTGCAGATGTCATCAATCAAGGAAACTCCAAATTAGAAGGCATTCGCCGAGTTGGGAAGGAATATGGCTTTGACCTCAACCAAGTCATGGCCTTTGGTGACTCAGATAACGACCTGGAAATGCTTGCGGGTGTCGGTATGTCCGTTGCTATGGGAAATGGTAGTAGCAGTGTTAAGGAAGTCGCTAAACACATCACGACCAGCAATCAGCAAGACGGGATTCACAAGGCCTTGGAACATTTTGGTGTTTTGGCTTCAGAAAAAGTCTTTGTTAGCCGTGACTATCATTTCAATAAGGTCAAGACCTTCCACCACATGATGGATGAACGGACTCAAGAAGAACCACGAGCTTGGGATTTAGAAGGTGCAACCCATAGGGCTGGCTTTAAAATAGAAGAATTGGTTGAGTTTGTTCGAGCTGCCAGTCCTTCGGAAGAGGATTTTGGTCAAGCTTTATCGCAACTTCATCAAGCCCTTGATAAGGTAGCAGATAAAGTAGCCAAGAAGACACCTGCCCAGCAAGATTTGGTAGGGCAAGTGGATGCCTTGATTGACACGCTTTACTTTACCTATGGTAGTTTTGTCTTGATGGGGGTGGACCCAGAACGTATTTTTGATATCGTCCATCAGGCCAATATGGGGAAAATTTTCCCAGATGGCAAGGCCCATTTTGATCCAGTGACCCACAAAATCTTAAAACCAGATGATTGGGAAGAAAAATATGCTCCAGAACCTGCTATTAAAAAGGAACTGCAGCGCCAGCTCAAGGCTTACGAACGCCATAAAGAGAGAAATAAATAGTAAACAAAAAGGAGCGCTGAGCTCCTTTTCTTCGTGCTTACAAAGTTTTTTCTTGTTCTCTCACAACCAGCAAATCGACCTTAGCATGGCGGAGGATGTATTCAGATGAAGAACCGACCAAGAGGCGTTCAAAGGCGTTTAGACCAGTTGCGCCAACGAGGATGAGGTCCACTTCCTCAGCATCAGGAATAGTACGTGCCAAGAGAGTCTTTGGATTTCCCATTTCAATGACGATATGAACATCTGTCACACCAGCATCTTTTGCACGTTTTTCGTACTCTTTCATCAGACTTTCAGCATCGACTTGGAGTTCTTCGTAAACTTCAGCATCAAAGGTGGATACGCTTTGGAGTGCGCGTGTGTCAATGACATGAGCGATGGTGAGTTTAGCGTCGTTTCGTAGAGCAGAATGAACTCCCTTGACAAAAGCCAAGTCTGCTTCCTTAGAACCATCAATTGCGACCATGATATTTTGGTAACGTTGTGCCATAATGAAACCTCCTGAAATTTTCTTACTATAATTGTAAACCTTTTCACTATAGAAGTAAAGTAAAAAAAGTATTTTTCAAAAGAATGTTAGCGTTTTAAATCTATATAAATATATGATAAAATAAAAGAAAGGATAGCAGGAAAGAAGTGAAGGGAGGGAGAATGATGAAAAACTCTTTTCAAGAATCAAAAAAATCAAATTTCCTTTATTATGGAATCATCCTAGCCTCTGTCTTGGTAGAAGTGATTATGATCTGGCAATTAGAAAAGTTGATTCCACTTCTCTATCCAGGTTTTATTGGCTTTTTAGTCTTTCACCTACTCTATCATCTGATATTATTCCTAGTTGCAAAAAGAAGTGGTCGCTGGGATTACTTGATGATATGGGGGCTTTTCCTCATGTTCAATCTTCTCTATGACTCCTTTCTAGGCTTGCTTTTTCTAGGTTTATCTTTTGGTATGTGATGTTTTTTTGTAAAATACCTGCTATCACCGCTGTCTCGGCCTCGCTTTTAGCGAGGTTTTTCTTCTATCTGAATCTAGTAACACATTTCAGCAAACTTGTCGCATTCTCTTTCTAGTGGTATAATGTTACTATCCTGATGAATTGAGGAAACAAGATGAAAGAATATAACAAGTCTAGTAAGTTAGAGCATGTTGCTTATGATATCCGTGGCCCTGTTTTGGAAGAAGCTATGCGGATGCGAGCAAACGGAGAAAAGATTTTACGTCTGAATACAGGAAATCCAGCAGAATTTGGCTTTACAGCGCCAGATGAGGTCATTCATGACTTGATTATGAATGCGCGTGATAGTGAAGGGTATTCTGACTCCAAAGGGATTTTCTCAGCCCGTAAGGCCATCATGCAGTATTGTCAATTGAAGAAATTCCCAAATGTAGATATTGATGATATTTACCTTGGAAATGGTGTCAGTGAGCTGATTGTCATGTCCATGCAGGGGCTTTTGGACAATGGAGATGAGGTCTTGGTACCTATGCCAGACTATCCTCTCTGGACAGCTGCTGTCAGCCTAGCTGGAGGAAATGCCGTTCACTATATCTGTGATGAAGCTGCAGAATGGTACCCAGATATTGACGATATCAAGTCAAAAATCACTTCCAATACCAAGGCAATTGTCCTTATCAATCCAAACAACCCAACCGGAGCCCTTTATCCTAAGGAACTTTTGCTGGAGATTATTGAGATTGCCCGTCAGAACGATTTGATCATCTTTGCGGACGAAATCTACGACCGCATGGTAATGGATGGACATGTGCATACGCCTGTGGCTAGTTTGGCACCAGATGTCTTCTGTGTTAGCATGAATGGTCTGTCAAAATCTCATCGTATCGCTGGTTTCCGTGTGGGTTGGATGGTCTTGTCTGGCCCTAAGACACATGTTAAAGGCTATATCGAAGGGCTCAATATGTTGTCCAATATGCGCCTTTGCTCTAACGTTTTGGCCCAACAAGTCGTACAAACTTCCTTGGGTGGCCACCAATCAGTCGATGAATTGCTCCTTCCTGGTGGACGAATTTATGAACAAAGAAACTTCATCTACAATGCCATCCAAGATATTCCAGGTTTGTCTGCCGTTAAACCCAAGGCTGGACTCTATATCTTCCCTAAAATCGACCGCACTATGTACCGTATCGATGATGATGAGCAGTTTGTCCTTGATTTCTTGAAGCAGGAAAAGGTTCTATTAGTTCATGGTCGCGGGTTCAATTGGCAGGAACCAGACCACTTCCGCATCGTTTACCTTCCTCGTGTTGATGAACTAGCCCAAATCCAAGAAAAGATGACTCGTTTCTTGAAACAGTATCGTAGATAGGGCTTACATCAGAAAAAGCGCTAAAAAGCAGGAAACATTTACCTAGAGCTATTGACAAAAGTGAAAGAATCAGATAGAATAGTAAAGTATGTTTAGTAACTGATCACTTTATAGCCGGCTAAACGAATACAAAATCTATGAGGAGGTATTCATCGTGAAACGTACTTATCAACCAAGTAAACTTCGTCGTGCGCGCAAACACGGATTCCGTAACCGTATGTCAACTAAAAACGGTCGTCGCGTATTGGCAGCTCGTCGTCGTAAAGGACGCAAAGTTTTGGCTGCATAATCCAAACGAACTCTATCAAAAATCAGTAGGAACTCGAGTCTACTGATTTTTATTTTTGTAAAAAAGTACAAAAGGCTTTATATTTTTGCTCAAATGGTGTATAATATTTCACATACTGTAAAAAATGGAGAATAATCATGAAGAAATCAAAAGTTATGCTGTTTGGAGCTATGGCTTTGACAGCAGGTCTAGCTCTAGCGGCATGTGGATCATCTCAATCAAGTAATGCAGACAAGACTTATTCTTATATCTTTGTCAACAACCCAGACACCTTGGATTACATTACCTCTACACGAGACTCTACATCTAGTATCACAACTAACTTGATTGATGGTTTGTTGGAAAATGACCAGTATGGCAATCTCATTCCATCTATGGCTGAGTCATGGACAGTGTCAAAAGATGGCTTGACTTACACTTATAAAATCCGTCAGGGAGCTAAATGGTACACTTCGGAAGGAGAAGAGTATGCGGATGTAACGGCTCATGACTTTGTGACTGGTCTTAAGTATGCGGCTGATAAAAAAGCTGAGAACTTGTACTTGGTGCAAGACTCTATCAAGGGTCTAGCAGACTATGTTGAAGGGAAATCATCCGATTTTGGAACTGTTGGTGTGAAGGCAGTGGATGATTACACCCTCCAATACACCCTCATCCAACCAGAGACTTATTGGAACTCTAAAACAACAGCAAGTATTCTTAGTCCTGTAAATGAAGCCTTCTTGAAATCTAAGGGAGATGACTTTGGAAGTGTGACACCATCAAGTATCTTGTCAAATGGTCCTTACTTGTTTAAGTCCTTCACCTCAAAATCTTTGATTGAATTTGATAAAAATCCTAATTACTGGGATAAGGACAATGTTAAAATCGAGAAAGTGAAACTCTCTTTCTTTGACGGTTCTGACCAAGACAGTATTGCAAGAGGATTCTTGGATGGTAACTATACAGATGGTCGTATCTTCCCAACCAGCTCAGTCTTTGCTGAACTCAAGAAGGGAAATGAGGACAAGATTACCTATACACCACAAAACTCAGTTACTTTCTATTATCTTTTCAACGTCAATCGCCAAAGCTACAAGCAGACTATGAAACAGTCTGATAAGGAAAAGACAGATGCACGCGTAGCTATGCAGAATAAAGATTTCCGTCAGGCTATCAACTTTGCCTTTGACCGTCATGCTTATGCAGCGCAAACAAATGGTGAAGATGGAGCAGACCGTATCTTGCGTAACACGGTTACACCAAGTAACTTTGTCCAAGTTGGTGATAAGAACTTTGGTGATATTGTCAATGAAAAAATTGTCAACTACGGTAAAGATTGGGCCAATATCAACCTAAACGATGGTAAGCAAGCCTTCTTGAACCCTGACAAGGCCAAAGAGAAATTTGCTAAGGCTAAAGAAAACCTGCAAGCTCAAGGAGTAACCTTCCCAATTCATTTGGATATGCCAGTTGACCAGACTGCTAAGTTGGATGTGCAACAGGCTGGATCTTTCAAACAAACAGTGGAAGAAACTCTTGGTAAGGATAATGTAGTCATTGATGTTATCCAACTATCTCCAGATGAAAAAGACCAGGCAACCTACTTTGCAGATACAGCAGAACAAAAAGACTACGATATCGACATCTCAGGATGGGGAGGAGACTACTCAGATCCTAAGACTTACCTAGCGATTCTAGATCCAGAGACAGGTTCTCAGTTGAAAAACATGGGCTTGTCTGAAGGAAAAGACAAGGAAGTCAAGGACAAGATTGGTCTTTCTGACTATAAGAAACTCTTGGATCAGGCTGATGCGGAAATCACAGATACTCAAGCCCGCTATGAAAAATATGCTGAAGCCCAAGCTTGGTTGACAGATAGCGCCTTGTTCCTACCAGTTCAAAGTGGTGGAGCCAACCCAATCTTCCGTAAGACTGTACCGTTTACAGGCCCATTCTCATTCGTTGGACACAAAGGAGATGCAGACAACTATAAATATGTTGAATTGCAAAAAGAGCCAGTAACTGCTAAACAGTACCAAGAACTTTATGAAAAATGGCTAAAAGAAAAAGCTGAGTCAAATAAAAAAGCTCAGGAAGATTTAGCTAACCACATTCAATAGTATTCCTAGTCATGCTTTTCAGTTAATACTCTTCGAAAATCTCTTCAAACCACGTCAGCGTTGCCTTATCGTATATATGTTACTGACTTCGTCAGTTTCATCTGCAACCTCAAAACAGTGTTTTGAGCTGACTTCGTCAGTTTCATCTACAACCTCAAAACAGTGTTTTGAGCTGACTTCGTCAGTTTCATCTACAACCTCAAAACAGTGTTTTGAGCTAACTTCGTCAGTTTCATCTACAACCTCAAAGCAGTGCTTTGAGCAGCCTGCGGCTAGCTTCCTAGTTTGCTCTTTGATTTTCATTGAGTATAAGCATAGTGGCTGGATTCAGAAAAAGGCCTTACCAGGGCTTCTTGGTTCTGGTAGGGCCTTTTCTTTATTCTTTTAAGTGATAAGAGTAGCTAGCGACAACGACGTCTTGGTGCCAACGGAGGGCGTATTTGAGTTTGAGACTCATCTGATTGTGTAGAATATTTTGCCAAGGTTTATTAGGGATAAACTGGGGTACCAGAACAGTGACTGTATAGTTCTTTTTCTGGGCATCCTCAGAGATTCGTTTGACATACTTGACAGTAGGGGTGATGATGTCGCGGTAGCTGGTCTTGATATTTTTCAGAGTAATGGTTGGGAAGTAATCGGCAAATTCTTGGAGAATTTCTTGGTCTTTCTCTGCTGTTTCCTTAGTAGAAATATGCATGGCTAAGACTTCATCTCCGATACTTTGGGCGTAGTTAATAGCTCCGACGCTGACTCGGGTGACATTTCCAACTAGAACGAGGACAAGATTGCCATCGTAGGTACGTTTTTCGATTCCTTCATAGAGACGCAATTGTTGGGCCACTTTTTGGTAATGACTGTGAATGGCCAAGAAGAGTAGGGTGAGTACGAGAATGATCGGGAAGAAAGGCCAGATATCACTGAGACGGAAAAAGAGCAGGATCAGCACGATAGCGTAGCAAATAATGGCTCCAAGGATATTGGCAAGGGCAGGTTTTAAGAAATTTGCCCCCTTTTCTTTTTTCCAATGACGAATCATCCCAGTCTGAGAAAGGGCGAAGGGAACGAAGACCCCGATAGTATAAAGGGGAATCAAACGTTCGGTATTGCCGTTAAAAATGAGAAGAAGAATCATAGCCCCAAATGCCAGAGTTAAAATTCCATTAGAGTAGCCTAGGCGGTCTCCTTTTTCCATAAAAAGATGAGGCATATATTTGTTTTTAGCCATATTGTAGGCTAGCATAGGGAAGGCTGAAAAGCCGGTATTTGCAGCTACGGCCAAAATCAAGGCTGTGGAGAATTGGAAGGTATAATAGCCAAGGTGACCTAAGAAAGAATCACCAAGGATTCCCTGAGCCATCTGTGAAAGGATGGTTTCTCCGTGTTGCGGCATAATCCCCATCCAGTAGTTTAGGAAGGTAATGCCTGCAAAAAGAAAACCTAAAATCAGTGACATGATGGTCAAGGTCTGAGCAGCATTTTCTTCTTTCGGAGCCTTGAAAAAGGGAACGGCATTTGAAATAGCTTCAACCCCTGTCAGAGAGGCGGAGCCGCTGGTAAAGGCTCTTAGAATGAGAATGATAGACAGGCTCGGGACGGCATGTCCAATAGGAGAAGTAGCCTGATAGCTGAGAGATCCTGTCATTAGTTGAAAGATTCCATAGAGCAATAGAAAGACAGTACTGATGATAAAGAGATAGACAGGAATCATCAGTGAACTGGCAGATTCTTTCAACCCCCGTAAGTTCAAAAGCATGAGTAAGCAAACCAGAAAAATAGAGATGTGGAGGTTGTAAGGGTGAAGGGCAGGGAGGGCTGCTGTGATAGCGTCAGCTCCAGATGATACCGATACCGCCACAGTCAGCATGTAGTCAACCAGCAGACTACCTCCAGCAATCAAGCCTAGCTCGGGTGATAGATTTTCTCGAGTAACCATATAGGCCCCTCCTCCTTGAGGGTAGGCGTGGATGATTTGACGGTAGGAAACAGTCAGACTGGCCAGGAGTAGGAGGACAAAAAGGCCGATAGGAAGGCTCCACCATATAGCAAGTGGAGAGAGACTAGCCAAGACGAGGACTACTTGCTCAGGTCCATAGGCAATGGAGGACAGAGCGTCGCTTGACAACATGGCTAGTGCCTGCATTTTTCCCAGTAGTCCCCCTTCGCCTTCGGTTAAGGACTTAAGAGGGCGACCGATAAAAGTCTGTTTTAATTTTGTAAACATGGTATTTTCCTTTTCTGAAAATTTCAATAAGTGCTATTATACTGCTTTGGAAAAATAGCGTCAAGAGACGACGATGGATTTTAGAATATTTTTTACAGATGAGGAGAGAGGGCAGTTTTTTGGTATAATAGAAGATAGAAAACGAGGTTAGAAGAGATGATTTTTGATACACATACACACTTGAATGTAGAAGAATTTGCAGGTCGTGAGGCAGAAGAAATTGCCTTGGCTGCGGAGATGGGTGTGACACAGATGAATATTGTTGGTTTTGATGAACCGACGATTGAGCGTGCTTTGGAGTTGGTGGATGAGTATGACCAACTCTATGCGACGATTGGCTGGCATCCGACGGAAGCAGGGACTTACACAGATGAGGTCGAAACTTACTTGCTTGAAAAACTAAAACATCCCAAGGTTATTGCCTTGGGTGAGATTGGCTTGGACTATCATTGGATGACAGCTCCGAAAGAGGTGCAGGAGCAGGTTTTTCGCCGTCAGATTCAGCTATCTAAGGACTTGGATTTGCCTTTTGTTGTCCATACCCGTGATGCGTTGGAAGATACCTATGAGATTATCAAGAGCGAGGGAGTTGGTCCTCGAGGTGGCATCATGCATTCTTTCTCAGGAACTCTTGAATGGGCAGAGAAGTTTGTCGAGCTTGGTATGACTATTTCCTTCTCAGGAGTGGTGACTTTCAAGAAGGCAACCGATATCCAAGAGGCGGCTAGAGAACTTCCTTTGGACAAGATTTTGGTGGAAACGGATGCGCCTTATTTGGCTCCTGTTCCTAAACGTGGTCGCGAAAACAAAACAGCCTATACTCGCTATGTAGTAGATTTTATCGCGGATTTGCGTGGCATGACGACAGAAGAGCTAGCGGCGGCAACGACTGCAAATGCAGAGTGCATTTTTGGATTGGACAGCAAGTAATGAAAGAAAAAATTTCTCAAGTCATCGTGGTCGAAGGTCGCGATGATACGGCCAATCTCAAACGTTATTTCGAGGTAGAGACCTATGAGACTCGAGGTTCTGCCATCAATGATAAGGATATAGAGCGGATTCAGCGGCTACACCAACGCCATGGAGTCATTGTCTTTACAGACCCGGATTTTAATGGGGAGCGGATTCGACGCATGATTATGACGGCCATTCCAACAGTTCAGCATGCCTTTCTAAAGCGAGATGAAGCTGTTCCCAAATCCAAGACCAAGGGACGGTCTCTGGGAATTGAGCATGCCAGCTATGAAAACCTGAAAACAGCTCTAGCTCAGGTGACAGAACAATTTGAACAGGAGAGCCAGTTTGACATCAGTCGTAGCGACTTGATTCGCCTTGGTTTTCTAGCAGGAGCAGATAGCCGTAAGCGACGAGAATATCTAGGAGAGGCTCTCAGAATTGGCTATTCCAACGGCAAGCAACTCCTCAAACGCCTAGAGTTGTTTGGGGTCACCTTGGCAGAAGTGGAAGAAGCTATGAAATCTTATGAGAACAGCTAAGCAAACCCCAAATGTAAGGGGAATGTGTTACAATAGTAGTAACAGATAATAGAAAAGAGAATAGATGAGAATTGCAGATTATAGCGTGACCAAGGCAGTGCTGGAGCGTCACGGTTTTACCTTTAAAAAGTCCTTCGGGCAAAATTTCTTGACGGATACCAATATCCTTCAAAAAATCGTGGATACGGCTGAAATTGATGACCAGGTCAATGTTATCGAAATCGGTCCAGGGATTGGTGCTTTGACGGAGTTTTTGGCTGAGCGTGCAGCTCAAGTCATGGCCTTTGAGATTGACCACCGTTTGGTACCGATTTTGGCAGATACTCTTCGTGATTTTGACAATGTAACAGTGGTTAACGAGGACATTCTCAAAGTTGATTTGGCGCAACATATCCAGAATTTCAAAAATCCTGACCTGCCAATCAAGGTAGTAGCTAACTTGCCTTATTACATCACGACGCCTATTCTCATGCACTTGATCGAGAGTGGCATTCCTTTTAGTGAGTTTGTGGTCATGATGCAAAAAGAAGTGGCGGATCGTATCTCAGCCCAACCGAACACCAAGGCTTACGGTAGCTTGTCGATTGCGGTTCAGTACTACATGACAGCCAAGGTTGCCTTTATCGTGCCGCGTACAGTCTTTGTGCCAGCGCCAAATGTGGACTCAGCCATTTTGAAAATGGTGCGTCGTCCAGAACCAGCTGTAGCAGTAGAAGACGAGAACTTCTTCTTTAAGGTTTCCAAGGCTAGTTTCACCCATCGTCGCAAGACCTTATGGAATAACCTGACAGGTTACTTTGGTAAGACCGAAGAAGTCAAGGATAAATTGACCAAGGCCTTGGACCAAGCGGGCTTGTCACCAAGTGTGCGTGGGGAAGCTCTCAGCTTGGCAGAATTTGCCAGTCTAGCAGATGCACTTAAAGGGCAAGGACTCTAAGATGCAGGGACAAATCATTAAAGCCTTGGCTGGGTTCTACTATGTAGAGAGTGATGGTCAGGTTTATCAAACACGCGCGCGTGGAAATTTTCGTAAAAAAGGCCATACCCCTTACGTTGGGGACTGGGTAGATTTCTCTGCCGAGGAAAATTCAGAAGGCTATATTCTCAAGATTCACGAACGAAAAAACAGTCTGGTTCGTCCTCCTATTGTCAATATCGACCAAGCTGTGGTAATCATGTCCGTCAAGGAACCTGATTTTAACAGCAACTTGCTGGATCGGTTCTTGGTTCTTTTGGAGCACAAGGGCATTCACCCCATCGTTTATATTTCCAAAATGGACTTGCTGGAAGATCGGTCAGAATTGGATTTTTACCAGCAGACTTATGGTGCTATTGGTTACGATTTTGTGACCAGTAAAGAGGAACTCCTGCCTTTGTTAACAGGAAAGATTACAGTCTTTATGGGGCAGACAGGTGTTGGAAAATCAACTCTTCTCAATAAAATCGCACCGGACCTCAATCTTGAAACAGGAGAAATCTCAGACAGTCTGGGGCGCGGTCGTCATACCACTCGAGCTGTTAGTTTTTACAACCTCAATGGGGGTAAAATCGCGGACACGCCAGGATTTTCATCTCTGGACTATGAAGTATCAACAGCTGAAGACCTCAATCAGGCCTTCCCAGAGATTGCAAGTGTCAGTCGAGACTGTAAGTTCCGTACTTGTACCCATACCCATGAGCCGTCTTGTGCGGTCAAGCCAGCTGTAGAAGAAGGGGCCATTGCCACCTTCCGTTTTGACAACTACCTACAATTCCTCAGTGAAATTGAAAATCGCAGAGAAACCTATAAAAAAGTCAGCAAAAAAATTCCAAAATAAGGAGAAACCTATGTCTCAATACAAGATTGCTCCGTCAATTCTGGCAGCAGATTATGCCAATTTTGAACGTGAAATCAAACGCCTAGAAGCAACTGGGGCAGAGTATGCCCATATCGATATCATGGACGGTCACTTTGTACCACAAATCAGTTTTGGTGCAGGTGTGGTCGAGGCTCTTCGTCCACATAGCAAGATGGTCTTTGACTGCCACTTGATGGTAGCGAATCCAGAGCATCATTTAGAAGACTTTGCGCGTGCAGGGGCAGATATCATCAGTATCCATGTGGAAGCAACGCCTCATATTCATGGCGCTCTCCAAAAGATTCGTTCTCTCGGCGTTAAACCTTCGGTTGTCATTAACCCTGGTACGCCCGTTGAAGCCATTAAGCACGTTCTTCACCTAGTTGACCAAGTTTTAGTCATGACGGTGAATCCTGGCTTTGGGGGGCAAGCTTTTCTACCTGAAACCATGGATAAGATTCGTGAGTTGGTTGCCCTTCGTGATGAAAAAGGCTTGAACTTTGAAATCGAAGTGGATGGTGGGATTGATGACCAAACTATTGCTCAAGCCAAAGAAGCTGGTGCGACTGTTTTTGTAGCAGGTTCTTATGTCTTTAAGGGAGATGTCAATGAGCGAGTACAAACTCTCAGAAAACAACTGGACTAGAGTTGCCGTTTTTGCAGGCGGAGACCGCGGTCATTATCGGACGGATTTTGATTGCTTTGTCGGTGTGGATCGGGGCTCGCTCTGGATCTTGGAGGAAAAACTTCCTCTCGCCCTAGCAGTTGGGGATTTTGATTCTGTAACGGAAGAAGAGCGACAGTTGATTCAAAAACGTGCCCAGCATTTTGTTCAAGCGCGACCAGAAAAAGATGATACTGATTTGGAATTGGCTCTCTTAACCATCTTTGAGCAAAATCCTCAGGCTCAGGTCACTGTTTTCGGTGCTTTGGGTGGCCGTATTGACCATATGTTGGCCAATGTCTTTCTGCCTAGCAATCCCAAGTTGGCACCCTTTATGCGTCAGATAGCGATTGAGGATGGGCAAAACTTGATTGCCTATTGTCCAGAAGGGACCAGTCAACTTGAACCACGTTCGGACTATGATTATCTAGCTTTTATGCCGGTTCGGGATAGCCAGCTGACCATTCTTGGTGCCAAGTATGAGTTGACAGAGGAAAATTTTTTCTTTAAAAAAGTGTACGCTTCTAACGAATATATAGATAGGGAAGTGTCGGTGACTTGCCCAGATGGCTATGTGGTTGTCTTGCATAGCAAGGACAGGAGGTAAGATGGAAAGTTTACTTGTTCTATTATTAATTGCCAACCTAGCTGTTCTCTTTCTGATTTGGCAAAGGCAGGATAAGCAGGAAAAACACTTAAGCAAGAGCTTGGAGGATCAGGCAGATCATCTATCAGACCAGTTGGATTATCGCTTTGAACAAGCCAGACAAGCCAGCCAGTTGGATCAAAAAGATTTGGAAGTGGCTGTCAGCGACCGTTTGCAAGAAGTGCGAATCGAATTGCACCAAGGTCTGACTCAGGTCCGTCAAGAAATGACAGATAATCTCTTGCAAACTAGAGATAAGACCGACCAACGGCTTCAAGCCTTGCAGGAATCAAATGAGCAACGCTTGGAACAAATGCGCCAAACGGTCGAGGAAAAGTTGGAAAAGACCTTACAGACACGCTTGCAGGCTTCCTTTGAGACAGTTTCCAAGCAACTAGAGTCTGTCAATCGTGGTCTGGGAGAAATGCAGACAGTTGCCCGCGATGTTGGCGCCCTCAATAAGGTTCTCTCTGGGACCAAGACGCGAGGAATTCTGGGTGAATTGCAACTGGGGCAAATCATCGAAGACATCATGACTCCTTCCCAGTATGAACGAGAATATGCAACGGTTGAAAACTCCAGTGAACGAGTGGAGTATGCCATCAAGTTACCTGGACAAGGCGACCAGGAATATGTCTACCTACCAATTGACTCCAAGTTTCCACTGGCAGATTATTACCGCTTGGAAGAAGCCTATGAAGCAGGTGACAAGGACGAAATCGAACGTTGTCGCAAGTCACTCCTAGCTAGTGTCAAGCGCTTTGCTAAGGATATCAGGAATAAGTATCTAGCACCACCTCGAACGACCAATTTTGGAGTCTTGTTTGTTCCAACAGAAGGTCTCTACTCAGAAATTGTCCGCAATCCGGTCTTCTTTGATGATTTGAGACGGGAGGAGCAGATTATTGTCGCAGGTCCAAGTACCCTATCAGCTCTTCTCAATTCCCTATCAGTTGGCTTCAAGACCCTCAATATCCAAAAGAGTGCCGACCATATCAGCAAGACACTTGCCAGTGTCAAGACCGAGTTTGGCAAGTTTGGTGGCATTCTGGTCAAGGCACAAAAACATCTCCAACATGCCTCTGGCAATATTGATGAATTATTAAACCGTCGCACTACAGCTATTGAGCGAACGCTCCGTCACATTGAGTTATCAGAAGGTGAGCCTGCGCTTGATCTACTCCATTTCCAAGAAGATGAGGAAGAATATGAAGATTAGTCACATGAAAAAAGATGAGCTGTTTGAAGGCTTTTACCTAATCAAGTCAGCTGATTTGAGGCAAACTCGCGCTGGGAAAAACTACCTAGCCTTTACCTTCCAAGATGATAGTGGCGAGATTGAAGGGAAACTCTGGGATGCCCAACCTCATAACGTTGAGGCCTTTACAGCAGGTAAGGTTGTTCACATGAAAGGGCGCCGAGAAGTTTATAATAACACCCCTCAGGTCAATCAAATTACTCTCCGCCTGCCTCAACCTGGCGAACCCAATGATCCAGCTGATTTCAAGGTCAAGTCGCCAGTTGATGTCAAGGAAATCCGTGACTACATGTCGCAGATGATTTTCAAAATTGAAAATCCTGTTTGGCAACGAATTGTTCGAAATCTCTACGCCAAGTATGATAAGGAATTTTACTCATATCCAGCAGCCAAGACCAATCACCATGCCTTTGAAACGGGCTTGGCCTATCATACGGCGACCATGGTGCATTTGGCAGATGCCATTAGCGAGGTCTATCCTCAGCTCAATAAGAGCCTGCTCTATGCGGGGATTATGTTGCATGACTTGGCTAAAGTTATCGAGTTGACGGGACCAGACCAGACGGAGTATACAGTGCGAGGCAATCTTCTTGGACATATCGCTCTGATTGATAGTGAAATTACCAAGACAGTGATGGAACTCGGCATCGATGACACCAAGGAAGAAGTCATTCTGCTTCGCCACGTCATCCTCAGCCACCACGGTTTATTAGAGTATGGAAGTCCGGTTCGTCCACGTATTATGGAAGCAGAGATTATCCATATGATTGACAATCTGGATGCAAGCATGATGATGATGTCAACAGCTCTGGCTTTGGTGGACAAAGGAGAAATGACCAATAAAATCTTCGCTATGGACAATCGTTCCTTCTATAAACCAGATTTAGATTAATAATTTAAGAAAAATGAGCATTTTTTAGGATAAGAATGTTCGTTTTTTTATGTGAATATGGTATAATAAGTAAAAGACAAAAATTAATACTCTTAGAAAATCTCTTCAAACTAGGGTAGCATCGCCTTGTCGTATGTATATATGTAGGTATATTACGGACTTTGTCAGTTCTATCGACAATCTCAAAACAGTGTTTTGAATTACCAGCGACCAGCTTTCTAGTTTGCTTTTTGATTTTTTGAAGAAAAATAGAATGGGAAATAGAAATGAAATTAAGAAGAAGTGATCGGATGGTTGTCATTTCCAACTATTTGATTAATAATCCTTATAAACTAACTAGTCTCAATACTTTTGCTGAAAAGTATGAATCTGCTAAATCATCTATCTCAGAAGATATCGTGATTATCAAACGTGCCTTTGAGGAAATCGAAATCGGTCACATCCAGACTGTAACTGGGGCTGGTGGGGGTGTCATCTTCACACCGTCAATTTCGAGCCAGGATGCCAAGGAAATGGTTGAGGACTTGCGTGCCAAGTTGTCAGAAAGTGACCGTATCTTACCAGGTGGCTATATCTACTTGTCAGATTTGCTTAGCACACCAGCTATCTTGAAAAATATTGGTCGCATTATTGCCAAGAGCTTTATGGATCAAAAAATTGACGCGGTTATGACAGTAGCGACAAAGGGTGTGCCACTTGCAAATGCTGTTGCCAATGTCCTCAATGTTCCTTTTGTCATTGTGCGCCGTGACTTGAAAATTACCGAAGGTTCAACTGTCAGTGTTAACTATGTTTCAGGTTCAAGTGGTGACCGCATTGAGAAAATGTTCCTTTCAAAACGCAGTCTTAAGGCAGGCAGCCGTGTCTTGATTGTGGATGACTTCTTGAAAGGTGGCGGAACGGTCAACGGGATGATCAGTCTCTTGCGTGAGTTTGATTCTGAACTAGCTGGTGTAGCCGTCTTTGCGGACAATGCCCAAGAAGAACGTGAAAAGCAATTTGATTACAAGTCACTCTTGAAAGTAACCAATATTGATGTCAAGAACCAAGCCATTGATGTTGAGGTTGGCAATATCTTTGACGAAGATAAATAAGAGATAGAACTAAAGGTTGGAACGATTGTCCCAGCCTTTCTTTGCAAATAGAATAGAAGGAAGCTTATGAAAACACCATTTATCAATAAAGAAGAGTTAGAAGCGATTGTTGCCGAGTTCCCGACTCCCTTTCACTTGTATGATGAGAAGGGAATTCGTGAGAAGGCAAGAGCTGTCAACCAAGCCTTTTCTTGGAACAAAGGTTTTAAGGAATATTTTGCAGTTAAGGCTACTCCAACACCAGCTATCTTGAAAATCCTTCAAGAGGAAGGTTGTGGTGTGGACTGTTCTAGTTATGTAGAGCTTTTGATGAGCCATAAACTGGACTTTCCAGGTTCTGAGATTATGTTCTCTTCTAACAACACGCCAGACAAGGAATATGCCTATGCGCGTGAATTAGGTGCGACCATTAACTTGGATGCTTTTGAAGATATTGAACATCTGGAGCGTGCAGCAGGCATTCCAGAAATTATCTCTTGTCGTTATAATCCTGGCGGTGTTTTTGAACTAGGGACAGACATTATGGACAATCCTGGAGCAGCCAAGTTTGGCATGACCAAGGACCAACTCTTTGAAGCCTTTGCCATCTTGAAGGAAAAAGGAGCTAAGACTTTTGGAATTCACTCCTTCCTAGCGTCCAATACCGTGACCCATCTCTATTATCCAGAGTTGGCTCGTCAGCTTTTTGAATTGGCTGTTGAAATCAAGGAAAAGTTGGGTATTTCGCTAGAATTTATCAATCTTTCTGGTGGTATTGGTGTTAACTATCGTCCTGATCAGGAACCAAATGATATTGCCTTGATTGGTGAGGGAGTTCGTAAGGTGTATGAAGAAGTCCTTACACCAGCAGGTCTTGGTGATGTCAAGATTTTCACAGAATTGGGTCGCTTTATGTTAGCCCCTCATGGAGCTCTCGTCACAAGAGTTACCCATAAGAAGAAAACCTACCGTACCTATCTAGGTGTGGATGCATCGGCAGTCAACCTCATGCGTCCAGCCATGTACGGAGCCTACCACCACATTACCAACATAACTCGTCCAGAAGGAGCATCTGAGGTGGTAGATGTGGTCGGTTCACTCTGCGAAAACAATGATAAATTTGCAGTGAATCGCGAACTGCCTCATACAGAAATCGGTGATTTGCTGGTAATTCATGATACAGGTGCCCACGGTTTTTCAATGGGCTACCAGTACAACGCCAAACTTCGTTCTGCGGAAATCCTCTATACTGAAGAAGGCAGAGCTCGTCAAATCCGCCGTGCAGAGCGCCCTGAGGACTATTTTGCAACCTTGTATGGCTTTGATTTTGAAGAATAATTTGAGAATAGATTGAAAATGAAATTGAAAAACAGATTGCTTTCTAAAAAATAGGCAAAAATCTTGTTTTTCCTTCAAGTCGTGATATAATAAAACTATAAAACGTTTTCAAGGAAGGTAACGATATGTCTGAAGAAACAATTGATTATGGACAAGTGACAGGAATGGTGCATTCGACAGAAAGCTTTGGTTCGGTAGATGGGCCTGGTATTCGCTTTATTGTCTTTTTGCAGGGCTGTCACATGCGTTGCCAGTATTGCCATAACCCGGACACTTGGGCTATGGAATCCAATAAATCACGTGAACGGACAGTAGATGATGTCTTGGCAGAGGCCTTGCGCTACCGCGGTTTCTGGGGAAATAAGGGTGGTATTACAGTCAGTGGGGGAGAAGCCCTCTTGCAGATTGATTTCTTGATTGCTCTCTTCACCAAGGCTAAGGAACAAGGAATTCACTGTACTTTGGATACCTGTGCCCTTCCTTTCCGTAATAAACCACGTTACCTTGAGAAGTTTGACAAACTCATGGCAGTCACTGACTTGGTTCTCTTGGATATCAAGGAAATCAACGAAGAACAACATAGGATTGTTACTAGCCAAACCAATAAAAACATCCTGGCCTGTGCCCAGTATCTATCAGATATTGGAAAACCTGTCTGGATTCGCCACGTGCTAGTTCCGGGATTGACAGATAGAGACGATGACTTGATTGAACTTGGGAAATTCGTCAAGACCCTTAAAAATGTTGATAAGTTTGAAATCCTGCCTTATCATACCATGGGTGAGTTCAAATGGCGTGAATTGGGAATCCCATATTCACTTGAAGGAGTCAAACCACCAACAGCAGACCGCGTGAAAAACGCTAAAAAACTCATGGATACCGAAAGTTATCAAGACTACATGAAACGTGTACATGGATAATAACAAAGCCTGATGGAAACATCGGGCTTTTGAGTTACAAAAAAAGACTTAGCAAACTAGCTAAGCCTTTTCTTCTTATCTCGAACGTTGTTTTCCAGCGTTGCGATTCTTGTGTTTTTTCTTGCTGGTGATAGCAGTTGGTTGTTCAGGGGTAACGTCTTTTCGTCCGTTTGATGTTGAGAAAGCACTTGCTTTTGGTGGGTTCTTCGCCAGTTCTTCACGGACTTTTTTGCGAAGTTTTGGACGAACGATATAGTTGACGATAAACTGTTGGAGAATCATCATGAAACCACCGACAACCCAGTAAAGTGTGACACTGGCTGGTGAAATGAGGGAGAAGACGACAATCGTGATTGGGCTCACGTAAGCCATTTTCTTGATTTGTTCTCTTTGCGTTTCGTCTTCTACTCCGTGAAGTGAAAGGAGCGATTGAAGATAGTAAAGGACACCAGCGCAGGCAACCAAAATCATACTTGGAGAACCTAGAGGAATGCCTAGGTAGCTTGCTTGAGCAACCCCTTCAGTATGTTGGGCAGCAAAGTAAATTGCAGAGAAGAAAGGCATTTGAAGGAGGATAGGGAAACATCCTACACCACCAAACATGCTGATGCCGTGCTCTTTTTGAGCGGCAAAGAGGGCTTGTTGAGCTTCTAGTTTTTCTTCTTGAGTAGTCGCTTCCTTGAGACGAGTTTGATGTGGCTCAAGGACGTGCTTGAGGGCGTTCATCTTTTCAGAGTGAAGCGTTGCCTTCCATGATTGGTAAATACCAAGTGGCAAGATAATCAAGCGCACGATAATGGTTACGATGATGATAGCGACACCAAAGCCTAGGCCTTGATCAGTAGCGAAGTACTTGATAGCTTCTCCCATTGGAGCACCCAAGAAATCCCAAACGGGACCAATTGGCTTACCTGTTGCTTTATCGATCTGAACGCAACCTGCCAAGACTAATAGCATAGCCACTCCCATAGCTGAGAGTGCAAAACGTTTAATAGATTTCACTGTTTTTATTCCTTCTTTAAAAATTATACCTTTCTATTCTACTGTTTTTTTACAAAATATACAATAGTTCTAGAGACCTAATTTGCGATTTTAAAGTCAGGGTAAGGAGGAAAGTTGCTCAGTTGGACATCTAAGTAGCTAACTTTTGAAAAAGGTGTAGGTCCTTTTCGTATTTCTTGGATAAATTTTGCCATGATAGCAGATGAGTCTGCTTGGGCTAAGATCTCCACTGTGCCATCGTCGTTATTCCATACTCGGCCTGTGATGCCACCAATTTCAAGCGCCAGGCTGTAAACACCCCAACGAAAGCCAACTCCCTGAACCCTGCCTTGGGCAATCATTCTAACCTTTTGCATACCAAACCCCTTTGATTGTGTTATAATATTTCTATGACTATTATAACCTCAAAAGCCAATTCTGTGGTAAAAAATGCCAAGAAATTACACCAAAAAAAATACCGCAAGTCTGCCTATTTGATTGAAGGCTGGCACTTGTTTGAAGAAGCTGTTCAAGCTGGAGTGACGATTGAGAAGATCTTTGCCCTAGAAACTTACCGAGATCAGTTAGCCTCGTTTCCGCAAACTGTCTGGGTATCAGAGGATATTTTGCTAGATTTGGCAGATTCTCAGACTCCACAGGGAATTGTTGCCGTCGTTCAAAAAGAAGAAGTAGGACAAGCTGATTTTAGTCAGGGCAAGTTCTTGTTTTTGGAAGATGTGCAAGATCCTGGTAATGTAGGAACCATCATTCGGACTGCGGATGCAGCAGGTTTTACAGGAGTGATTGTTTCAGATAAGTCGGCAGACATCTACAGTCTCAAGACTCTACGTTCTATGCAAGGCAGTCATTTTCATCTCCCCATTTATCGGATGTCGAGCCAAGCGCTGCTTGAGGAAGCTAAAAAAGCGGGTATTCCAGTACTGGCAACCACACTTTCCAAGGATTCTAAAGACTATCGTGACGTGCCTCATTTTGACCAGTTTGTCTTGGTCATGGGAAATGAGGGTCAAGGAATTAGTCCCCTCATGGCTGAAAGTGCAGACCAGTTGGTTCACATTAGCATGAAGGGTCAGGCCGAGAGTCTCAATGTTGCCGTTGCAGCCGGTATTTTGATTTTCCATTTAAGCTAATTTTAACTTTCTTTGTTATAATCAAGGAAAGATATTCATAGAAAAGGAGACAAGGATGAATCATACTATTATACAAGACCGTACTGGTCTCAATCAATTTTACGCTAAGGTCTATGCCTTTGTTGGACTAGGCATTGGTCTATCCGCCTTGGTATCGGGCCTCATGTTGACGGTCTTTCAGTCTCAGTTGGTTTACTTTTTGATGCAGGGACGTCTCTGGTTGACCATCGCAACCTTTGCAGAGCTAGCCCTAGTCTTCGTTGCTAGTAACATGGCCTTAAAGAATAGTCCAGCTGCTCTTCCAGTATTTTTACTTTACTCCGTTTTAAACGGCTTTACCCTTAGTTTTGTGGTGGCTTTCTATACTCCCGGTACAGTTTTATCAGCCTTTGTGTCGAGCGCTCTTCTCTTCTTTGTCATGGCGGCAGTTGGTATGTTCACCAAGAAAGACTTGAGTGGTCTTGGTCGAGCGATGATGGCAGCTCTTATCGGTTTGATTATTGCTATGGTAGTCAATATTTTCTTGGCTAGCGGGTTCTTTGATTATATGATTAGCGTAGCCATGGTTTTGGTCTTCTCTGGGCTGATTGCTTGGGACAACCAAAGGATTCGCCTTGCCTATGAACAATCACAAGGTCGTGTAGCGACAGGTTGGGTTGTGTCAATGGCTCTCAGTATTTATCTTGATTTTATCAATCTTTTCCTAAGTATTTTACGTATCTTTGGTCGCAATGACTAGAGGGTTCATGACATCAGTGTTCCAAGGAGCACTGATTTTTTTAAATTTTCTCTTTTCTTTTCTTGGAAATAGGTGTATAATGCTTTTAATTAATTTTTGAGGAGTAGCCTATGAAGAAAAGTTTTATTCATCAACAAGAAGAAATTTCTTTTGTCAAAAACACTTTTACCCAGTATTTGAAAGATAAGCTAGAAGTTGTCGAAGTTCAAGGTCCTATCTTGAGCAAGGTCGGTGACGGGATGCAGGATAACCTGTCCGGTGTGGAAAATCCAGTATCTGTCAAGGTTTTGCAGATTCCTGATGAAACCTATGAAGTGGTGCACTCACTTGCTAAATGGAAACGTCATACCCTGGCTCGCTTTGGTTTCGGTGAGGGTGAAGGTCTTTTCGTCCACATGAAGGCCCTTCGTCCAGACGAAGACTCGCTGGATGCAACCCACTCTGTCTTTGTGGATCAGTGGGACTGGGAAAAGGTCATTCCAAATGGCCAACGTAACATCGCTTACCTAAAAGAAACTGTTGAGAAGATTTACAAGGCCATTCGCTTGACTGAGCTAGCTGTTGAAGCCCGTTATGACATCGAATCGATCTTGCCAAAACAAATCACCTTTATCCATACAGAAGAGTTGGTAGAACGCTACCCAGACTTGACACCAAAAGAGCGTGAAAATGCGATCTGTAAAGAATTTGGAGCAGTTTTCTTGATTGGTATCGGTGGCGAATTGCCAGACGGCAAACCGCACGATGGACGTGCACCAGACTACGATGACTGGACAAGTGAGTCTGAGAACGGCTACAAGGGTCTTAATGGAGATATTCTTGTTTGGAATGAAGCTCTAGGTGGAGCCTTTGAGTTGTCTTCTATGGGGATCCGTGTAGATGAAGAAACCCTTCGCCGTCAGGTAGAAATCACCGGTGATGAAGACCGTTTAGAATTGGAATGGCACAAGGCTTTGTTGAATGGTCTATTCCCATTGACAATTGGTGGAGGAATTGGACAATCTCGTATGGCCATGTTCTTACTTCGCAAGAAACATATCGGAGAAGTGCAAACAAGTGTTTGGCCTCAAGAAGTCCGCGATACTTACGAAAATATTTTGTAGAGAATCGAACCGCAAGGTTCGGTTTTCTTTCTCTTTTCGCCCATAATTTGGTATAATAAACGGTATGAAAATCGTATCAGGAATCTATGGGGGACGTCCCCTCAAGACATTAGAAGGCAAGACGACGAGACCCACTTCGGATAAGGTTAGAGGAGCTATTTTTAACATGATTGGTCCCTACTTTGAAGGGGGGCGAGTCTTAGACCTGTATGCAGGTAGTGGTGGTTTATCTATCGAGGCAGTATCGCGTGGCATGGCTAGCGCTGTTTTGGTGGAGCGAGATCGTAAAGCTCAGGCCATCGTGGCCGAAAATATCCAGATGACCAAGGAAGTTGGAAAATTTCAACTCCTCAAGATGGATGCGGAACGAGCCTTGGAGCAGGTATCTGGGGAATTCGACCTTATTTTCCTAGACCCTCCCTATGCCAAGGAGCAAATCGTAGCAGATATTGAAAAAATGGCTGAGAGAGAGCTTTTGTCTGAGGATGTCATGGTCGTGTGTGAGACGGATAAAGCTGTTGAACTTCCAGAAGAAATTGCCTGCCTGGGCATCTGGAAGGAAAAGATTTATGGAATTAGTAAGGTGACAGTCTATGTCAGATAAGATTGGCTTATTCACAGGCTCATTTGATCCGATGACAAATGGGCATCTGGATATGATTGAACGAGCTAGTAAACTCTTTGATAAGCTCTATGTGGGTATTTTTTTTAATCCCCACAAACAAGGATTTCTCCCTATCGAAAATCGTAAACGGGGGCTAGAAAAGGCTGTGAAACATTTGGAAAATGTTGCAGTCGTGTCTTCTCATGATGAATTGGTAGTTGATGTTGCAAAAAGACTGGGTGCTACTTGTCTAGTGCGTGGTTTGAGAAATGCAACGGATTTGCAATATGAAGCTAGTTTTGATTACTACAATCATCAGCTGTCTCCTGATATAGAGACAATTTATTTACATAGCCGACCGGAACATCTTTATACCAGTTCATCAGGTGTTAGAGAACTTTTGAAGTTTGGTCAGGATATTGCCTGCTATGTTCCTGAGAGTATTTTGGAGGAAATAAGAAATGAAAAAAAAGATTAGATGGCCCTTATATGTCATTGCGGCCTTAATTGTGACTTTCTTGGCATTTGTAGTGCCCTTGCCCTACTATATAGAGGTTCCAGGTGGTTCGGAAGATATTCGCCAAGTCCTTAAAGTCAATGACACAGAAGATAAGGAAGCTGGGGCCTATCAATTCGTTACGGTTGGTGTCCAACATGCCACTTTAGCCCATATGATTTATGCTTGGTTGACGCCTTTTACAGATATTCGTAGTGCCCAAGAGACTACAGGTGGCTCTTCCGATGTTGAATTTATGCGGATCAATCAATTCTACATGCAAACATCACAAAATATGGCCAAGTATCAAGGTCTAAAAACAGCTGGTAAAGATATCGAACTCAAATATCTTGGAGTTTATGTCTTGACTGTGACGGATAATTCGACCTTTAAAGGGATTCTCAACATCTCTGATACTGTCACAGCAGTCAATGATCAGACATTTGACAGTTCTAAAGATTTGATTGATTACGTCAATTCTCAAAAACTAGGGGACTCCGTCAAGGTCACCTATGAAGAGGATGGGCAAACCAAGTCTGCAGAAGGTAAGATTATCACCTTGGAAAATGGTAAAAATGGGATTGGAATTGGCTTGATTGACCGTACAGAAGTAACTAGTGATGTTCCAATTCGTTTTTCAACAGCTGGTATCGGTGGACCAAGTGCAGGTCTCATGTTTAGTCTGGCCATCTATACTCAAATAGCTGATCCAGGTCTTCGTAACGGCCGTATCGTTGCCGGTACAGGAACTATTGACCGAGATGGCAATGTGGGGGACATTGGAGGTATTGATAAAAAAGTTGTAGCTTCAGCTAGAGAAGGTGCTGCGATTTTCTTTGCCCCTGATAACCCTGTTAGCGAAGAAGAACAAAAAGCACATCCGGATGCGAAAAACAACTACCAAACAGCTTTAGAAGCGGCCAAAACAATTAAGACAGATATGAAAATCGTGCCAGTTAAAACCCTACAAGATGCAATTGATTACTTGAAAAACAATCCCTAGTTTTTGAGTGAAGTTTCCAAACTAGCGCACAAACAGAGAAGATGGTATAATAGTCAAATGGTTCAATTATTATTCACTCTAAGCAGTCATATATTATTCACTCTAAGCAGTCATATGCTCTTTATTTATGTGAGTTTTTACCTTTTAAAGGATCTTGTTAGATGGGAAAAGGTCTTAAAAGTAACAGCTGAGAATACAAGAAAAGTTCGTTTATTAGTAGCCTTTTTTAGCATTGTAATGGGCTATATCTTGAGTTCTTTCTTTATTAGCCTGTATCAGTTGTGGCAAGAAGCGCTTAGAGGATTATTATAAAATCAAATGTAAAGGAAATAAGTATGGAAAAAATTGTGGTTCAAGGTGGCGATAATCGTCTGGTAGGAAGTGTTACGATTGAAGGAGCAAAAAATGCAGTCTTGCCCTTGTTAGCAGCGACTATTCTAGCAAGTGAAGGAAAGACCGTCTTGCAGAACGTTCCTATCTTGTCAGATGTTTTCACTATGAATCAGGTGGTTCGTGGTTTGAATGCCAAGGTAGATTTTGATGAGGAGGCTCATCTTGTCGAGGTGGATGCAACTGGCGATATCACAGAGGAAGCTCCCTACAAGTATGTCAGCAAGATGCGCGCATCTATCGTTGTCTTGGGGCCAATCCTAGCCCGTGTAGGTCATGCCAAGGTATCCATGCCAGGTGGTTGTACGATTGGTAGCCGTCCTATTGACCTTCATTTGAAAGGTCTGGAAGCTATGGGTGCTAAGATTAGTCAGACAGCTGGTTACATCGAAGCCAAGGCTGATCGCTTGCATGGCGCTCATATCTACATGGACTTCCCAAGTGTTGGTGCTACGCAGAACTTGATGATGGCAGCGACGCTGGCTGATGGGGTGACAGTGATTGAAAATGCTGCGCGTGAGCCTGAGATTGTTGACCTAGCTATTCTCCTCAATGAAATGGGAGCCAAGGTTAAAGGGGCTGGTACAGAGACCATTACCATTACTGGTGTTGAGAAACTTCACGGTACGACTCACAATGTGGTCCAAGACCGTATCGAAGCTGGAACCTTTATGGTGGCTGCTGCCATGACTGGTGGCGATGTCTTGATTAAAGATGCTGTTTGGGAGCACAATCGTCCCTTGATTGCCAAATTGCTTGAAATGGGAGTGGAAGTGACGGAGGAGACTGAGGGAATTCGCGTTCGCTCTCAACTAGAAAATCTAAAAGCTGTCCATGTGAAAACCTTGCCCCACCCAGGATTTCCAACAGATATGCAGGCTCAATTTACAGCCTTGATGACTGTCGCAAAAGGCGAATCAACTATGGTGGAGACGGTTTTCGAAAATCGTTTCCAACATCTAGAAGAAATGCGCCGCATGGGTTTGCACTCTGAGATTATCCGTGACACAGCCCGTATTGTTGGTGGACAGCCTTTGCAGGGAGCAGAAGTTCTTTCAACTGACCTTCGTGCCAGTGCAGCCTTGATTTTGACAGGTTTGGTAGCACAAGGAGAAACTGTGGTTGGTAAATTGGTTCACTTGGACAGAGGTTACTACCGTTTTCATGAGAAGTTAGCGCAGCTGGGCGCTAAGATTCAGCGGATTGAGGCAAGTGATGAAGATGAATAAGAAATCAGGCTACGTAGCCAAGCGTTTACTTTTAGTCATTCTGGTACTGATTTTAGGCCTTCTAGCCCTAGGAATCGGTTTAATGGTCGGTTATGGAATCTTGGGCAAGGGTCAAGATCCATGGGCCATCCTGTCTCCAGCAAAATGGCAGGAATTGATTCATAAATTTACAGGAAATTAGGCTGGGAGACCAGCCTTTTTCTAGAGATAAGGAGAAATATGAACAAAAAAACAAGACAGACACTAATCGGACTGCTAGTATTATTGCTTTTGTCTGCAGGGAGCTATTATATCAAGCAGATGCAGACGACACCTAATAGTCCCAAAACCAAGCTTAGTCAGAAAAAACAAGCGCCTGAAGCTCCTAGTCAAGAATTGGCAGAAAGTGTCTTAACAGATGCAGTTAAGAGTCAAATAAAAGGGAGTCTTGAGTGGAATGGCTCAGGTGCCTTTATTGTCAATGGTAATAAAACAAATCTAGATGCCAAGGTTTCAAGTAAACCCTACGCTGATAATAAAACAAAGACAGTTGGCAAGGAAATTGTGCCAACTGTAGCCAATGCTCTCTTGTCTAAGGCAACCCGCCAGTACAAGAATCGTGAGGAAACGGGGAATGGTTCGACTTCATGGACTCCTCCAGGCTGGCATCAGGTTAAGAATCTTAAGGGGACTTATACCCATGCGGTCGATAGAGGTCACTTGTTAGGCTATGCCTTAATCGGTGGCTTGGATGGTTTTGATGCCTCGACAAGCAATCCTAAAAACATTGCTGTTCAGACAGCCTGGGCAAATCAGGCACAGGCCGAGGATTCGACTGGGCAAAACTACTATGAAAGCCTGGTACGTAAAGCCTTGGATAAAAACAAGCGTGTCCGTTACCGTGTAACCCTTTATTACGCTACAAATGAGGATTTAGTCCCTTCAGCTTCACAGATTGAAGCCAAGTCTTCTGACGGAGAATTGGAATTCAATGTTTTAGTTCCCAATGTTCAAAAGGGACTTCAACTGGATTACCGGACTGGAGAAGTAACGGTCACTCAGTAAAAGATAAGATCAACTCCTATGTCACTTGTGGATGTAGGGGTTCTTTTTTGGACCATTTAAGTAGGACTAGAATAGACACTGAGAAAAAATAATATGTACTGGATTCAATTTTGTGATATAATAGAGGGTAAGATACTATTTTAGGAGAAGAACTATGGAAGACCCAAGTAGTCAGAATTTGTTGCTACAATTTGTTTTATTGTTTATCTTGACGGTATTAAATGCCTTTTTCTCAGCTACAGAAATGGCCATGGTGTCACTAAACCGTGCGCGGGTTGAACAAAAGGCAGAAGAAGGAGATAGACGCTATATCCGTCTGCTGAAGGTACTAGAAAATCCTAACCACTTTTTATCAACTATTCAAGTAGGGATTACCCTGATTACGATTTTGTCAGGGGCGAGTTTGGCAGAAACTCTGGGACGAGAAATTGCATCTTGGCTTGGAAATGGCGAAACAGCTTATGCTATTGCAAGTTTTCTATCTTTAGCATTTTTGACTTATATTTCCATCGTTTTTGGGGAATTGTATCCTAAGAGAATCGCTCTTAATCTAAAGGATGCTTTAGCGATTCGTACAGCGCCAGTTATTATTGGCCTGGGGAAACTAGTTAGTCCCTTTGTCTGGCTCTTGTCTGCGTCTACCAATCTTTTGAGTCGTTTGACTCCTATGACCTTTGATGATGCTGACGAAAAAATGACCCGTGATGAAATTGAGTACATGCTGACAAATAGTGAAGAAACACTAGATGCTGACGAAATTGAGATGTTACAGGGGATTTTTTCACTGGACGAATTGATGGCCAGAGAAGTCATGGTTCCTCGGACGGATGCCTTTATGGTCGATATTCAGGATGATAGTCAAACCATTATCCAAAGTATTTTAAAACAAAACTTTTCCCGTATCCCAGTTTATGATGGGGATAAGGACAATGTGATTGGAATCATTCATACCAAGAGTCTTCTTAAGGCAGCCTTTGTAGACGGTTTTGACAATATCGTCTGGAAGAGAATCTTACAAGATCCACTCTTTGTTCCTGAAACCATTTTTGTAGATGACTTGCTAAAAGAATTGCGCAATACTCAAAGACAAATGGCAATCTTGCTGGATGAATATGGTGGTATGGCTGGTTTGGTGACCCTAGAAGACCTCTTAGAGGAAATTGTAGGCGAGATTGATGACGAAACAGATAGGGCTGAAATCGAAGTTCATCAAATAGGAGAAGATACCTATATCGTTCAAGGTGCCATGAATCTCAATGCTTTCAATGATTACTTTGATGTTGAACTGGAAAGTGATGACGTTGATACCATCGCTGGTTATTATTTGACAGGAATTGGGACTATTCCAACGACTGAGAAACTCAGCTATGAATTGGTCAGCCAAAATAAACAGCTTATCCTAACCAATGATAAGGTAAAAAATGGACGTGTTACCAAGGTAAAAGTTCAAGTCACAGAGCTCGAAATAGAAGAAGAAATAGAGTAAACTAGAGGCTTTTGTCACCATGCGTGGCGAAGCTTTTTTCAGTTGAGTTTAAAAGGGAATTGTATCCTAGGAAAGCTCTGCCCCAATTTGCCCCAAAAGTTTTTTAAAGTTAACCTTGTTTATCTCAAGAAAAATAAAAAAGCCCTATTTTACGGGCTTTTTGTCTTGATAAATTCCGATTAATTCGGCATTGAAAGGCGGTAGACGGATTTGAACCGACGATCAAGCTTTTGCAGAGCCGTGCCTTACCACTTGGCTATACCGCCTTAACGTTTATTATTATACCTTGAAAATGATTTTCAGTCAATAGCTTTTTCAGATTTTTTGTGTCAATAAGCCTAAATATTCTGAAAATTCGTTTACTTTTCTTAAAATCTATGGTATAATTGATGATAACCTATACTTTATAAGAGGAGTAAAGAAATGAAAAAAAGTCAAGTGCTTGCTGTAGCAGGAGCTACCTTATTAGCGTCAGGAGTTCTAGCTGCGTGTTCAAACACTAGTTCAAATAATGCTAAACTAGCAAAAGATTACCAATATGTTTATCAAACAGATCCAGAAACCTTGGATTATATCGTTAGCAATATTGATTCAACATCTTTTATCACAACAAATGCTGTAGATGGTTTGTTGGCTAATGATAAATATGGTAATCTAGTTCCTTCTATTGCTGAATCATGGACAGTTTCAAAAGATGGTTTGACTTATACCTATAAAATCCGTAAGGATGCTAAATGGGTAACTGCAGAGGGAGAAGAATATGCTCCTGTCACTGCTAAAGACTTCGTTACTGGTTTGAAACATGCCGTAGATGGAAAATCAAAAGGACTTTCAATCGTTAGCTCTTCTATTAAAGGATTAGAAGCATACATCAAGGGTGAAACAAGCGATTTTTCAACTGTTGGAGTAAAAGCAGTTGATGATCAAACACTAGAATATACTTTGAACCAGCCAGAAACTTTCTGGAATGACAAGACAACTAGTGGTGTTTTGATGCCAGTTAATGAAGAATTCTTAACTTCAAAAGGGGAAGGTTTTGGTGCTCCAACAGATGCCAACTCTATTCTTTATAACGGTCCATTTGTCTTGAAGGCTGTAACTCCTAAATCATCTATCGAGATGGCTAAAAATGACGCTTACTGGGATAAAGAAAATGTAAAAATTGAGAACGTTAAGTTCACTTTCTGGGATGGTAAGGATCAAGATGTAATTGCCAAAGGTTTTTCTGATGGTCAATATAGCAAAGCTCGTATCTTCCCTACAAGTTCTACATATGAAAAATATGCAGCTGACTTCAAAGATAACATTTACTTTAACGAACCAGGTGCGGGTGTTGCGACTGTCAGCTTGAACTATGGCCGTACAACTTATAACCACACTGCTAAGACAAGTGATGCCCAAAAGACATCTACTAAGAAAGCCTTGCTAAACAAGGAATTCCGTCAAGCCTTGAACTTTGCGGTAGATCGCAGTTCTTATTCAGCTCAAACAAATGGTACTGATGGAGCTGCAGTAGCCATCCGTAATACATTCGCACCTTATAATCTTCAAGTTGGTAAGAAAACATTTGGTGAATTGGTACAAGATAGCTTGGCTAAGACAAATTCTTCTACTTGGTCAAACGTATCTCTAGCAGATTCTCAAAATGGCCTTTACAATGAAGAAAAAGCGAAAGAAGTCTTTGCTAAAGCTAAATCAAGCTTGCAAGCTGAAGGTGTTGAATTCCCAATTCACTTGGATGCCTTGGTTATCCAAGAATCAACAGCGGTTGTAAACCGTGTTCAATCATTGAAACAATCAATTGAAAAAGTATTGGGTTCAGATAATGTTGTTGTAGACTTGCAACAAATGACTCAAGCAGAAGCTTTACCAATTTCATTTAGTGCTCCAACAGCTAAAGAGCAAGACTGGGATATCCATACCTTGCTAGGATGGAACCCTGACTATCAAGATCCTTCTACTTTCTTGGATCAGTTCGTCCTTAAGGGAGGAAGTACTCGTCTTTACCTTGGTATTGACCAAAACACTGATGCATCAGTATTAAGCAAACTTGGTTTAGCTGACTATGGAAAATTACTTGATGACGCAAACAGCGAAAACCAAGATGTTCAAAAACGTTATGAAAAATACGCAGTAGCACAAGCTTGGTTGACTGACAATGCTTTGACAATTCCAGTAATGGCTTCTCCTAAAGAAACAGCCGTTTCATATGTTTCAAAAGTTCTACCATTTAGCTCTTCATATTCTGTAGCTGGTCTTAAAGGTGAAAATGCAGGATACTTGAAGTATACTGAAGTTGGTGAAAAAGCAATCACCAAAGAAGAGTATGAAAAAGCTCGTGAAAAATGGTTGAAAGAAAAGACTGAGTCAAATGAAAAAGCTCAAAAAGAATTGGCAAGTCATGTGAAGTAAATAATTTTCAATAGAACTTTCTCTCCATGAGGAGAAGGTTCTTTTGGGATTTTTAAAGGAAATGATATGAAAAAATATATTTTTATGCGTGTTTTGCGGTCATTGGTTTCTATCTTCTTAGTAACAACCTTGACTTACACGATTATCTATACAATGGTTCCTCGAAAATTGATTTTCAAACAGGATACCAACTATAACAAGATTGCGACAACTGCTGATAAACGTGATAACTATGAAAATACTGTTTATGAGCGTATGGGCTATATCGAGTACTACGATACCAAAGAGTTGCAAGAAAAAGCTAGCCAGATGGATGCCTCTGTAACAGTTGAAGCTAATGACACCAACAAGGCTATCTATGAAAAATACATCAAACAAATCGGTCATGGTTGGACCTTGGGAGAATTTACTGAAAGTGGCCAATTCTACGCTACTCGTGAAATCCCAATTTTTGAACGTGTTTTCAAATTCTATGCTAACTTGATTGACATTGACCATACTAATAAAATTCAAGACCCTGAAAACCCAGACTTGAAACGTTATCTTCGTTTCGAAAACGATCCAGCGATCGGATGGTCATTGGTTGGTTCAGGAACTAAACACAAATATCTCTTATACTTCAACAGTCAGTTCCCATTTGTGCATCAAAACTTTGTGAACATTAATTTAGGTGACTCTTATCCAACCTATGCTAATAGTCCTGTTTTACAGGTTATTACTCAGGGACAAGGGCAAACAAAAACAGCTCAAGTTCAGTTCCCAACAGGTAAGAAAACTTCTTCTGTAAATATTTACTCAAGAACCTACAAATCACCTAGTCAGGCTGACTCTCGTGAAGTAGCCAACTACGGAAAAGATGATCCTTATACAGCTACTGAAAGTAACTACCAATATCCTTCTATGATTGCCAGCTCTGCAGTCGTTGGATTGATTGGTTTGGTAATTTCTTATGCGATTGCCGTGCCACTTGGTTCAGCTATGGCTCGCTTCAAGAATACTTGGATTGATAGCTTCTCAACAGGGGCTTTGACCTTCTTGATGGCTCTTCCAACAATTGCCTTGGTTTATATCGTTCGTTTGGCTGGTTCTTCAATCGGATTGCCAGATTCATTCCCTATCTTGGGTGCTGGTGATTGGCGTTCTTACGTTTTACCAGCAGTTATCCTTGGTTTGTTGGGGGCTCCTGGTACAGCTATTTGGATTCGTCGTTACATGATTGACTTGCAATCACAAGATTTTGTACGTTTTGCTCGTGCCAAAGGTTTGTCTGAAAAAGAAATTTCAAACAAACACATCTTTAAAAATGCCATGGTTCCTCTGGTTTCAGGAATTCCTGGTGCCGTTATCGGGGTTATCGGTGGTGCAACTCTTACTGAAACAGTCTTCGCCTTCCCAGGTATGGGTAAAATGTTGATTGACTCTGTAAAAGCATCTAATAACTCTATGGTCGTTGGTCTTGTCTTCATCTTTACATGTATTTCTATCTTCTCACTTCTTTTGGGAGATATTTGGATGACTATTATTGACCCACGTATTAAATTGACTGAGAAAGGAGGCAAATAATGTCTACAATCGATAAAGAAAAATTTCAGTTTGTAAAACGTGACGATTTTGCCTCTGAAGCTATTGATGCGCCAGCTTATTCATACTGGGGTTCAGTGTTTAGGCAATTTATGAAGAAAAAATCAACTGTAGTCATGTTGGGAATCTTGGTAGCCATCATTTTGATGAGTTTCATCTACCCAATGTTTTCTAAGTTTGATTTTAATGATGTCAGCAAGGTAAACGACTTTAGTGCTCGTTATATCAAGCCAAATGCTGAGCATTGGTTCGGTACTGACAGTAACGGTAAATCGCTCTTTGACGGTGTTTGGTTCGGAGCTCGTAACTCTATCCTCATTTCTGTGATTGCGACAGTGATTAACTTGGTTATCGGTGTCTTTGTCGGTGGTATTTGGGGAATTTCGAAATCAGTAGACCGTGTGATGATGGAAGTTTATAACGTCATCTCAAACATCCCATCTCTTTTGATTGTCATTGTCTTGACTTACTCAATCGGAGCTGGATTCTGGAATCTGATTTTTGCAATGAGTGTAACAACATGGATTGGGATTGCCTTCATGATCCGTGTGCAAATCTTGCGCTATCGTGACTTGGAATACAACTTGGCATCACGTACTTTGGGAACACCAACCTTGAAGATTGTTGCCAAAAATATCATGCCTCAATTGGTATCTGTTATTGTGACAACCATGACTCAAATGCTTCCAAGCTTTATCTCATACGAAGCCTTCTTGTCATTCTTCGGTCTTGGATTACCGATTACCGTGCCAAGTTTGGGTCGTTTGATTTCGGATTATTCACAAAACGTAACAACTAATGCTTACTTGTTCTGGATTCCATTGACAACCCTTGTCTTGGTATCCTTGTCCCTTTTCGTAGTTGGTCAAAACTTAGCGGATGCTAGTGATCCACGTACACATAGATAGGAGTAGAAATGACAAAAGAAAAAAATGTAATTTTGACTGCTCGCGATATTGTCGTGGAATTTGACGTTCGTGACAAAGTATTGACAGCCATTCGCGGCGTTTCCCTTGAACTAGTTGAAGGAGAAGTATTAGCCTTGGTAGGTGAGTCAGGATCAGGGAAATCTGTTTTGACAAAGACTTTCACAGGTATGCTTGAAGAAAATGGTCGCATTGCCCAAGGAAGTATTGACTACCGTGGTCAAGATTTGACAGCTCTATCTTCTCACAAGGATTGGGAACAAATTCGTGGTGCTAAGATTGCGACTATCTTCCAGGACCCAATGACTAGTTTGGACCCAATTAAAACAATTGGTAGTCAGATTACAGAAGTTATTGTAAAACACCAAGGAAAAACAGCTAAAGAAGCGAAAGAATTGGCCATTGACTACATGAATAAGGTTGGGATTCCAGACGCAGATAGACGTTTTGATGAATACCCATTCCAATATTCTGGAGGAATGCGTCAACGTATCGTTATTGCTATTGCCCTTGCCTGCCGACCTGATGTCTTGATCTGTGATGAGCCAACGACTGCCTTGGATGTGACCATCCAAGCACAGATTATTGATTTGCTAAAATCTTTACAAAACGAGTATCATTTCACAACAATCTTTATTACCCACGACCTTGGTGTGGTAGCAAGTATTGCGGATAAGGTAGCGGTTATGTATGCGGGAGAAATCGTTGAGTATGGAACTGTTGAGGAAGTCTTCTATGACCCTCGCCATCCATATACATGGAGTCTCTTGTCTAGTTTGCCTCAGCTTGCTGATGATAAAGGGGATCTTTACTCAATCCCAGGAACACCTCCGTCACTTTATACTGACTTGAAAGGGGATGCCTTTGCCTTGCGTTCAGACTATGCAATGCAGATTGACTTCGAACAAAAAGCTCCTCAATTCTCAGTATCAGAGACGCATTGGGCTAAAACTTGGCTTCTTCATGAGGATGCTCCAAAAGTAGAAAAACCAGCTGTGATTGCAAATCTTCACGATAAGATCCGTGATAAAATGGGATTTGCCCATCTGGCAGACTAGGAGGAAGGAAATGTCTGAAAAATTAGTAGAAATCAAAGATTTAGAAATTTCCTTCGGTGAAGGAAGTAAGAAGTTTGTCGCAGTTAAAAATGCTAACTTCTTTATCAACAAGGGAGAAACTTTCTCGCTTGTAGGTGAGTCAGGTAGTGGGAAAACAACTATTGGTCGTGCCATCATTGGTCTAAATGACACAAGTAATGGTGATATCATTTTTGATGGTCAAAAGATTAATGGTAAGAAATCGCGTGAACAATCTGCGGAATTGATTCGTCGTATCCAGATGATTTTCCAAGACCCTGCAGCAAGTTTGAATGAACGTGCTACTGTTGATTATATTATTTCTGAAGGTCTTTACAATCACCGTCTGTTTAAGGATGAAGAAGAACGTAAAGAGAAAGTAAAAAATATTATCCGTGAAGTGGGTCTTCTTGCTGAGCACTTGACTCGTTATCCTCATGAGTTTTCAGGTGGTCAACGTCAACGTATCGGTATTGCCCGTGCCTTGGTCATGCAGCCAGACTTTGTTATTGCTGATGAGCCAATTTCAGCCTTGGACGTTTCTGTGCGTGCCCAAGTCTTGAACTTGCTCAAAAAATTCCAAAAAGAACTTGGTTTGACCTATCTTTTCATCGCCCATGACTTGTCGGTCGTTCGCTTTATTTCAGATCGAATCGCCGTTATTTACAAGGGTGTTATTGTAGAGGTTGCAGAAACAGAAGAATTGTTTAACAATCCAATTCATCCATATACTCAAGCCTTGCTTTCAGCGGTACCAATTCCAGACCCAATCTTGGAACGTAAGAAGGTCTTGAAGGTTTACGACCCGAGTCAACACGATTATGAGACTGATAAGCCATCCATGGTAGAAATCCGTCCAGGTCACTATGTTTGGGCAAACCAAGCCGAATTGGCACGTTACCAACAAGGATTAAACTAATAATGGTTTTATAATTTCCATATCAATTTTTATGGGAATTATAAACCTTTTTTTGTTGGCCTTATTTGAAAATGCTTTGAAAGCGTTCTGAAAGAATTTTTGAAAAATTTTAAAAAATTCTGAAATATTCTTGACAGGTGATGAAAAAGGTGGTAAGATAGGAGACATCAAAAAAGAAAGCAGAAAAAGAAATGAATAAAAGACAAGCTGTAACAATGAATCAAAACTTTTACTTTAGCTACTTTAGATAGTGTTTGTAGACATGTCACCATGGATGCAAACAGTTCAAGCAATTTGTTTGTATCTATGTGGCTAAGATTTTTGATTGCGGTCCATATAGATGAATATCTAAATGGACTAGCTAAGTTGTAACTTGTTAGATTATTTCAAGCATCCGTTTAGATATTATCTAGGCGGTTTTTTGTTTTATCTTTTCTGAGAAGGAGTTTCATTATGAAAGTTGTTCGAAAATTACTAGCACCCCTCTTGGTAGTGGGGATACTCTTGACCTCTCTGATCAGTTTGCATCAGTTGAAGGCAGATAAGAAAAAAGATGTTTTTCGTATCGGTATTTCGCAGTTTATTACTCATCAATCTTTGGACGCTACTAGAGAAGGTTTTGTGGATGAGCTGGCCAAGCAAGGTTATGTAGAAGGGAAAAATATTGAGATTGATTTGCAAAATGCACAGGGAGAACAAAGAAATCTAAAAACCATTTCCCAGCAACTTGCAGAATCTAGCGATGTCGTTCTAGCCATCGCAACGCCTTCTGCTCAGAGCTTGGCTAATACGACTCAAACGACACCGGTTATCTTTTCGGCTGTAACAGATCCTGTCAGTGCCAAGTTGGTTGAGTCAAGAGAGCATCCTGGGGGCAATGTAACTGGGACAAGTGACCAGTCATCAGATGCCATTTCAACCCAAATCAATTTGATAAAGAAAGTGTTGCCAAAGGCTAAAACAATTGGAATCCTCTATACTCAGAGCGAGCCAAACTCAGTTGTCCAAAAGGATGAAGCTAAGCGACTTCTGGAAGAAAAAGGCTTTACCGTTGTTGAAAAAACAATCTTGGACAGTAACAATGTCAAGGCGGCAGCAGAGAGTTTGATGGCAGAAGTGGATATGGTTTTTGTACCAACGGATAATATCATTTCGTCAACCATGGAAACAGTCAAGCAGGTTTCTATTAAACACAAGGTTCCAGTATTTGGTGGTTCGACAGAAATGATTGCGGTTGGTGGTTTGTATAACTACGGTACCAATTATGAAGAATTAGGACGGCAGACAGCCCGCATGTTGATTCGTGTTTTAAAAGGTGAGAAGCCAGAAAATATAGCAGTTGAGTTACCTGAAAAACTGGAATTGCATACTAATAAAGAAATGGCAGATGCATTGGGAATTGATATTAGTAAGTTAGAAAGCAAGGAATAAGGAGGTTTAAGATGAGTTTTGTATTATCTAGTTTATCAGAAGGTTTGTTATGGTCGATTATGGCCATTGGAGTCTACTTGACTTTCCGTATTTTGGATATTGCGGATATGACTGCTGAAGGAGCCTTTCCTCTGGGGGCAGCTGTCGTCGTATCACAGATACAGGCAGGGACCAATCCTTGGATTGCGACCTTACTTGCTTTGCTGGCAGGTATGATTGCTGGTCTTGTATCAGGAATGCTCCACACCAAGATGAAAATCCCAGCTCTCTTGACAGGGATTGTGACCTTGACAGGGCTTTATTCAATCAATATTAAAATCATGGGAAGTGTGCCCAATCTTTCCTTGGGAGATTCTTCAACTGTCTTTAAACAATTGGCGAGCTTGGGGCTGACAACTGAAGAAGCTGTTTTCTCATTCAGTTTGGCATGTCTCTTACTTGTTTGTTTGGTCTTGACTCTTTTGATGAAAACGGAGATTGGCTTGGTCTTGCGTTCGACTGGGGACAATATTCCGATGAGTGAGGCCAATGGGGTCAATGTAGACACCATGAAGATCGTTGGTTATATGATTTCCAATGGTCTGATTGCTCTGTGTGGTTCCTTATTTGCTCAGAATGATGGATTTTCAGATGTGACTTCTGGGACAGGGACCATCGTTGTTGGTTTGAGTGCAGTCATTATTGCGGAAGTCTTGATTCATGACTTGACCATTGGAGGGCGTTTGTTATCCATCGGAATCGGTGCCATTGTTTACCGTTTGATTATTTTAAATATCTATGAAATTCCAAATCTAGATCAGAACCTGGTTCGTCTCTTTAATGCAATCTTGTTAGCCTTGGTTCTATTTGCACCAGAGTTGCAAAAGAGATTAAAGATTCGTGGTCTGAAATTGAGAAATGAATAGGAGGAGACAGTTATGGCAAGTTTGTTAACACTTGAAAATATTCACAAAACATTTGAAGCAGGGACGGTCAATGAGAACCATGTCCTCAAAGGATTAGATTTAGAAGTTGAAGAGGGAGATTTTATCTCTGTAATCGGTGGAAATGGAGCAGGGAAATCCACTTTGATGAATATCTTGGCTGGAAATCTATCTGTGGACGAAGGGGACCTTTTGTTGGAAGGGAAATCCATTAAAAATCTGAGTGTACGAAAGAGAGCCAAGGATATTGCCCGTGTTTTTCAGGATCCGAAGATGGGGACAGCTTCTCGCTTGACGATTGAGGAGAATATGGCCATTGCCTTGAGACGTGGGCAAAAGAGAGGACTTGGTTGGGGCGTGAAGGAGAAGGATAGAATCCAGTTCCAAGAGGCCTTGAAAGAGTTGAATATTGGTCTTGAAAATCGTTTGAAAGTGGATACTCAATACCTTTCAGGAGGACAAAGACAGGCCTTGACCCTAGTCATGGCAGCCTTAGTGAAACCTAAGCTCTTGTTGTTGGATGAACACACTGCGGCACTTGACCCGAAAACTAGTCAAATGGTGATGGACTTGACGCAAAAGATTGTGAAACACCATCAGTTGACTACTCTGATGATTACCCATGATATGAACCATGCGATTGAGTACGGAAATCGTCTCATTATGCTCTATCAAGGCAAGATAGTGGTGGATGTCAAAGGAGAAGAGAAGAAGCATCTGACAGTTGAAGACCTCATGCATCTCTTCCAGAAAAATAGTGGCCAAAGTCTGGTCAGTGATGAATTAGTGTTGGGATAAAGAAAAAGGCTGAAATCTAGTGTTTCAGTCTTTTATTTCTTACACTGGCTATCTATGTAAATTAAACGTAGCAAGGAGCCCTCTTTCATAGAAAAGCAGGGTTCTTTTTGCTGTCTATTCCATCCCTGAAAGTGTAGAACAAACTAGTCAGGGTGGCTAGTTTATGGTATAATGAAAGAGACTCAAAAAGAAACAGGAGAAAAATGATGGATTTACTATTAGCAATTGTATTGATTGTGCTAGCTTTTCTAGGAGGAGCTCTTGGAGGAATGTACTTGGTTCGTAAGCAAATTGAAAAAGAATTCGCTGACAACCCACGTTTGAATGCTGAAGCAGTTCGTACTCTTTTGAGTGCAAATGGTCAAAAACCAAGCGAAGCTAAGGTACAACAAGTTTACCACCAAATCATCCGCCAACAAAAAGCAGCCCTTGCTAACAATAAAAAGAAAAAATAAATAAGGAAAAGTCTGGGATGAAAGTTCCAGACTTCTCACTATGTTGGCTATGGTTTAGGGATGAGACTTTTTCCTTGCATTCTATTGATATTTGATTATGATTAAGAGAGATAGTAGTTGTTGAAGCTGTCCTTCAGTTCTTAAAGACAAGTAATCATAATGAACTATCAATCAGAAAAAAGACTAGAAAGAAGACTGTATGGATAATCGACCAATTGGTTTTTTGGATTCGGGTGTCGGGGGCTTGACTGTTGTGCGTGAGCTCATGCGCCAGCTTCCCCATGAAGAAATCGTCTATATTGGAGATTCGGCTCGGGCGCCTTATGGTCCCCGTCCTGCTGAGCAAATTCGTGAATATACTTGGCAGTTGGTCAACTTTCTCTTGACCAAGGATGTCAAGATGATTGTCATTGCTTGTAACACTGCGACTGCGGTCGTCTGGGAAGAGATCAAGGCTCAACTAGATATTCCTGTTCTAGGTGTGATTTTGCCAGGAGCTTCGGCAGCCATCAAGTCTAGCCAAGGTGGGAAAATCGGAGTTATTGGAACGCCCATGACGGTCCAATCAGACATTTACCGTCAGAAAATCCATGATCTGGATCCGGACTTACAGGTGGAGAGTTTAGCCTGTCCCAAGTTTGCTCCTTTGGTCGAGTCAGGTGCTCTGTCAACCAGTGTCACTAAGAAAGTGGTTTATGAAACCCTGCGTCCCTTGGTTGGAAAGGTGGATAGTCTGATTTTGGGCTGTACTCATTATCCACTCCTAAGACCCATTATTCAAAATGTCATGGGGCCAAAGGTTCAGCTCATTGATAGTGGGGCAGAGTGCGTACGGGATATCTCAGTCTTACTCAATTATTTTGAAATCAATCGTGGTCGCGATGCTGGACCACTCCAACACCGTTTTTACACAACAGCCAGCAGCCAAAGTTTTGCACAAATTGGTGAAGAATGGCTGGAAAAAGAAATTCATGTGGAGCATGTAGAATTATGACAAATAAAATTTATGAATACAAGGATGACCAGGACTGGTATGTCGGGTCCTATAGTATTTTTGGTGGCGTCCGGACGTTGACTGATGAAGACTTGGATTTCCCTCTGGTTGGATTGGCCAAAATCTTTCGAGACGAGGAACGAGGTTTCCCGATTTCAGTTACTGTTTTACGCTATGGTTCTCGCTACCGTTTATTGTCTTTTGTGGTAGATATACTAAACCAAGAAGTAGGTCGCAATCTAGAAGTCATCCAACGTCAGGGAGCTTTGCTTTTGGTTGAAAATGGCCAACTCTTGTATGTGGAATTGCCCAAAGAAGGGGTCAATGTTCATGATTTCTTTGAAACAAATAAGGTCAGAGAAACCTTGTTGATTGCGACTCGTAATGAGGGCAAGACCAAGGAATTTCGAGCAATCTTTGACAAGCTAGGCTACGATGTGGAAAATCTCAATGACTATCCTGACCTACCTGAAGTAGCAGAAACAGGTATGACCTTTGAAGAAAATGCCCGCCTCAAAGCAGAAACTATTTCTCAATTAACGGGCAAGATGGTTCTGGCGGATGACTCTGGACTTAAAGTAGATGTTTTGGGCGGTTTGCCAGGTGTCTGGTCAGCTCGTTTCGCAGGAGTTGGAGCTACTGACCGTGAAAACAATGCCAAACTCTTGCACGAATTGGCCATGGTCTTTGAACTCAAGGACCGCTCGGCTCAATTCCACACAACCCTAGTCGTAGCCAGTCCAAACAAGGAAAGCTTGGTTGTTGAAGCAGACTGGCCAGGCTATATTAACTTTGAACCTAAGGGTGAAAATGGCTTTGGCTACGATCCCCTTTTCCTAGTGGGAGAGACAGGCAAATCATCAGCTGAATTAACCCTTGAAGAAAAAAATAGCCAATCTCACCGTGCCTTAGCCGTTAAGAAACTTTTGGAGGTATTTCCATCATGGCAAAGCAAACCATCATTGTAATGAGCGATTCTCATGGCGATAGCTTGATTGTGGAAGAAATCCGTGATCGCTATGTGGGAAAAGTTGACGCCGTTTTTCATAACGGAGATTCTGAACTGCGTCCTGATTCTCCACTTTGGGAGGGAATCCGTGTTGTTAAAGGGAATATGGACTTTTATGCAGGCTACCCAGAACGTTTGGTGACTGAGCTTGGTTCGACCAAGATTATCCAAACCCATGGTCACCTATTTGACATCAATTTCAACTTTCAAAAGTTGGACTATTGGGCTCAGGAAGAAGAGGCCGATATCTGCCTTTATGGCCACTTGCATGTGCCAAGCGCTTGGATGGAAGGCAAAACTCTCTTTCTAAATCCAGGTTCCATCAGCCAACCACGTGGGACTATCAGAGAATGTCTCTATGCTCGTGTGGAGATTGATGATAGTTACTTCAAAGTCGACTTTTTGACACGAGACCACGAGGTGTATCCAGGCTTGTCCAAGGAGTTTAGCCGATGATTGCCAAGGAGTTTGAGACTTTCTTGCTAGGGCAAGAGGAAACTTTTTTGACCCCTGCTGAAAATCTAGCTGTGTTGATTGATACCCATAATGCGGATCATGCGACCCTCTTGCTCAGTCAGATGACCTATACCCGTGTTCCCGTTGTGACAGATGAGAAACAATTTGTTGGGACTATTGGGCTCAGAGATATTATGGCTTATCAGATGGAGCATGACCTGAGCCAAGAAATCATGGCAGATACGGACATTGTCCACATGACGAAAAGGGACGTAGCGGTTGTTTCGCCAGATTTTACCATTACGGAGGTCTTGCACAAGCTGGTAGATGAGTCTTTCTTACCTGTTGTGGACGCAGAGGGGATTTTCCAAGGGATTATTACGCGCAAATCTATCCTCAAGGCTGTCAATGCTCTTTTGCATGACTTTAGTAAGGACTATGAGATTCGATGCAAATGAGAGATAGGATTTCAGCCTTTTTAGAGGCAAAGCAGGGCTTATCTGCCAATTCCAAGCAATCTTATAAGTATGATTTGGAGCAATTTTTAGACATTGTGGGTGAGCGGATTTCGGAGACCAGTCTCAAGATTTACCAAGCCCAGCTAGCCAATCTAAAAATCAGTGTCCAGAAGCGGAAGATTTCGGCCTGTAACCAATTTCTCTACTTTCTCTATCAAAAAGGAGAAGTGGATAGCTTTTACCGTTTGGAATTAGCTAAACAAGCTGAAAAGAAGACCGAGAAGCCAGAACTGTTAGAACTATATTCTTTTTGGCAGGAAAGCGACTATCCAGAGGGACGTTTACTGGCGCTTCTTATCTTGGAGATGGGGCTCTTGCCAAGTGAGATTTTAGTCCTTAAGGTTGCAGATATCAATCTGGACTTTCAGGTGTTGCGAATCAGCAAGGCTTCCCAACAGAGGATTGTCACCATTCCCACAACCTTGCTTTCAGAGCTAGAACCCTTGATGGGACAGACCTACCTCTTTGAAAGGGCAGGGAAAGCTTATTCTCGTCAGTGGGCCTTCCGTCAGTTGGAGTCCTTTGTCAAGGAGAAAGGTTTCCCAACCTTATCAGCCCAAGCCTTGCGGGAACAGTTCATTCTACGACAAATTGAAAACAAGGTCGATTTGTACGAAATTGCAAAAAAATTAGGATTAAAAACAGTCCTGACCTTAGAAAAATATAGATAATGGATATTAAATTAAAAGATTTTGAAGGGCCTCTGGACTTGCTTTTGCACCTGGTTTCTAAGTACCAGATGGATATCTACGATGTGCCCATTACGGAAGTTATCGAACAGTATCTAGCCTATGTCTCAACCTTGCAGGCCATGCGTCTGGAAGTGACGGGTGAGTACATGGTCATGGCCAGTCAGCTCATGCTGATTAAGAGTCGCAAGCTTCTTCCAAAGGTGGCAGAAGTGATAGACTTGGAGGATGATCTGGAGCAGGACCTTCTCTCTCAAATCGAAGAATACCGCAAGTTCAAGCTCTTGGGGGAACACTTGGAAGTCAAGCACCAAGAACGGGCCCAGTACTATTCCAAAGCACCGACAGAGTTGATTTACGAAGATGCGGAGCTTGTTCATGACAGGACGACCATTGACCTCTTTTTGGCTTTTTCAAATATCCTAGCCAAGAAAAAAGAGGAGTTTGCTCAGAATCATACAACTATCCTGCGAGATGAGTATAAGATTGAGGACATGATGGTCGTCGTGAAAGAGTCCTTGACTGGGCGAGATCAGTTGCGCTTGCAGGATTTATTCAAGGAAGCCCAGAATGTCCAAGAGGTCATTACCCTCTTTTTGGCAACCTTGGAGTTAATCAAAACCCAGGAGCTGGTCCTAGTGCAAGAGGAGAGTTTCGGAGATATCTATCTCATGGAAAAGAAGGAAGAAAGTCAAGTGGCACAAAGCTAGACTTGATAGAGAGGAAAGATGAGTACTTTAGCAAAAATAGAAGCGCTCTTGTTTGTAGCGGGTGAAGATGGGATTAGGATCCGTCAGTTAGCTGAACTCCTCTCTCTGCCACCGACAGGTATCCAACAGAGTTTAGAAAAATTAGTCCAGAAGTATGAAAAGGACCCAGATTCCAGTTTGGCTCTGATTGAGACAGGGGGCGCTTATAGATTGGTGACCAAGCCTCAATTTGCAGAGATCTTGAAGGAATATTCCAAGGCGCCTATCAACCAGAGTTTGTCTCGGGCTGCCCTTGAGACCTTGTCCATCATTGCTTACAAGCAACCCATCACACGGATAGAAATTGATGCCATTCGTGGGGTCAATTCGAGTGGGGCTTTGGCAAAGTTGCAGGCTTTTGACTTGATTAAAGAAGACGGGAAAAAAGAAGTGTTGGGTCGCCCCAACCTCTATGTGACTACGGATTATTTCCTAGATTACATGGGAATTAACCATTTGGAAGAATTACCAGTGATTGATGAGCTTGAGATTCAAGCCCAAGAAAGCCAATTATTTGGTGAAAGGATAGAAGAAGATGAGAATCAATAAGTATATTGCCCACGCAGGTGTGGCCAGTAGGAGAAAAGCAGAAGAGCTGATCAAGCAAGGCTTGGTAACGGTCAACGGCCAAGTGGTGCGTGAACTCGCAACGACCATTAAGTCAGGTGATAAGGTCGAAGTGGAAGGCCAACCAATCTACAACGAAGAAAAGGTCTACTATCTGCTTAACAAACCACGCGGTGTGATTTCCAGTGTGACAGATGATAAGGGTCGTAAGACGGTTGTGGATCTCTTGCCAAATGTAAAAGAGCGCATTTACCCAGTTGGACGTTTGGATTGGGATACATCAGGTGTTTTGATTTTGACCAATGATGGGGATTTTACGGATGAGATGATTCACCCTCGTAATGAGATTGACAAGGTTTATGTCGCGCGTGTTAAAGGTGTGGCCAATAAGGACAATCTTCGTCCCTTGACCCGTGGACTTGAGATTGATGGTAAGAAAACCAAGCCAGCTGTTTATGAAATTCTCAAAGTGGATCCAGTCAAAAATCGCTCAGTAGTGCAGTTGACCATCCATGAAGGGCGTAACCACCAGGTTAAAAAGATGTTTGAAGCTGTCGGTCTCCAAGTAGATAAACTGTCTCGGACCCGTTTTGGGCACCTAGACTTGACAGGTCTCCGTCCAGGTGAATCCCGTCGTCTGAATAAAAAAGAAATCAGCCAACTACACACCATGGCTGTAACCAAGAAATAATGAAACGAATCTTAATAGCGCCTGTGCGCTTTTACCAACGTTTTATCTCGCCAGCCTTTCCACCCTCTTGTCGCTTTGAGCCGACTTGTTCAAATTACATGATTCAGGCTATTGAAAAACATGGCTTCAAGGGTGTCTTGATGGGGGTGGCTCGAATTTTACGTTGCCATCCCTGGTCGAAAACAGGCAAGGACCCCGTCCCGGACCACTTTTCCCTCAAACGAAATCAAGAAGGGGAATGAGGTTGGGCAAACAGATTTCAAAATGATAAAAACGCATCCAATCAGGTCTTAGAAAGCTTGATAGGATGCGTTTTATCATGTAAAGATGTAATTAAGTTTAAAGTAGCTTATTTCAAGGCTTTTTGTGCGTCTTCAATCATGAGTTTTGTTGATTCAAGACCGCCTCCGCTTAGATACCAGAGGTCTGGTGTTAGTTGTATGATCTTACCATTTTTAGCGGCAGGTGTTTCAGCGATAAGGGCATTTTCTAGGACACCGTCGTTGCTTGAGTTGTCACCGCCAATGGCAAGGGTACGGTTGATAACGAAGAGGATGTCAGGGTTGATTTCTTTGACACTTTCAAAGCTGACTTCTTGTCCGTGGCGAGAGTCTTCAAATTGAGTATCTGTTGGCTTGAATTTCAAGGTTTGGTACAAGAAAGAGAAACGAGATTGGGCACCAAAGGCTGCCATTTTTCCCTCGTTGAGGAGGATGGCAAGGGCTTTTTTGTCAGAACTTTCATTTTTAGTTGCGACTTCTTGAATGCTCTTGTCAAGCTTGGCCAATTCTTCCTTGGCTTTCTGTGTACCAGTTTCACCAAAGGCGCTTGCTAAGGATTCGATATTAGTCTTGGTAGAAGTCCAGTAGTCATCTTTGCCTGCTTGGAAGAGCACAGTTGGGGCGATTTCGTTGAACTTATCTACGAATTTTTGGGTACGTGGTGAAGCGATAATTAGGTCTGGTTCAAGAGCAGCAAGGGCTTCTAGGTCTGGCTCAACCATAGAACCAACATTTTTAACTTTTCCAGCTAGGTCTTTAAGATAAGTCGGAACAGTTTTTGTAGGCATTCCGACGATATTCTTTTCAAAACCTAAAGCGCGAATAGTATCCGCAGCACCGAGGTCAAAGGTCACAATCTTTTCAGGGACTTTTGAAAGTGTGACTATACCTAGTGAACTTTTAATGGTTACCTCTGTTGGAGCAGAGCTACTTGACTCCGTCTTACTAGTGCTTGAGTTTGTACTACATGCACCAAGTAGGAGCAAGAAGATGGCCGCTAGGGCAGTGAGATAAAGTTTAAGGGATGTTTTCATGATTTCTCCTTTTTAAAATGTGATAACGATGTAGGGAGTCTCTTAGATAGGCTTGTTAGCTAAGAGACTGAGGGTTCTCTAACTCGAGTTTCTGAGTTACTAGCTATAGATACAGATTTTTTTGCCATTGATATCTGCCAGCGTGATGGGAATCTCATAAAGTTGACTGAGCAGGTCAGCCTGCATGATTTGATCTGTCCTTCCCTTGCAAAAGACTTGGCCGTCCTTGAAGGCGACAATTTCATCCGCATACTGGCTGGCCATGTTGATATCGTGGAGGACGATGATAATGGTCTTCCCTAGTTCCTCCACCAGTCGCCGAAGAATCTGCATCATGCTGACACTTTGCTTGATATCGAGATTGTTGAGCGGTTCGTCTAGCAAGATAAAGTCTGTATCCTGGGCCAGTACCATGGCGATAAAGACACGCTGGAGTTGTCCACCAGATAGACTATCGATGTAGCGGTCCTTTAAGTTGATCAGTTCCAGATAGTCCAGAGTTTCTCGGATTTTTTCCCAATCTTCTACTCTCAGACGTCCTCTACTGTAGGGAAAACGTCCAAAACTGACTAATTCTTCAACGGTTAATTTGGCTTGGTAATTGATCTTTTGTTTTAGGATAGTCAGTTCTTTGGCCAATTCTTGCGAATTCCAACTCTCGATTTCACGACCTTTGATACTGAGTATTCCCTGATCCTTCTTGGTCAGTCTGCTCATGATGGAGAGGAGAGTTGATTTTCCAGCACCATTTGGACCAATGAAGGCTGTCAGTTTCTGAGGACTGACTTCAAGGGTAATGCCTTGCAAAATATCCTGTTTTTGAATGGATTTGTCAATGTTTTCCAGTTTCACCGACGTGCCCTCCTGTATAGTAAGATAAAGAATAAGAAGCCACCCACACTCTCAATGATCATACTGATACGAATTTCCAAAGCAAAGACTCGTTCGATAAGGGCTTGCCCCAAGGTCAAACTAATAAATCCAATCAGAATGGCTACGATAAAGAGCAACTTGTGCCGATAATCTTTGACGATTAGGTAGGTAAGATTGGCCAGCATAAAGCCGAAGAAGGCCATAGGCCCTACCAATGCAGTGGCCGTTGAGGTCAAAAGTACGATACCCCAGAGGAGTTCTCTCTGTTCTTTTTCCACATCAAGTCCCAATATCTGAGCCGTTTCCCTTTGCAGGTGCAAGACATCCAGAATGACTGCTTTTCGAAAGAAAAAGATTGTCAAAGCGAGGATGATCAGAGAACCGATGGCTAGGATGGAAGTGTTGAGATGTTGAAAGGAAGCAAAGAGACTGTTTTGCAGTTTATCGTATTCATTTGGATCCATCAGGACCTGAAGGAAGGTACTGATATTTCGAAAGAGACTTCCGAGGGCTAGACAGATTAGTAGAATGAAGACCAGATCTTGCTTCATCAGCGTCTTCAAGTAGCCTTGTAAGGCGAGAAAGAAGAGGGATTGAAGCAGAAGCAAGACTAGAAATTCTAAGATAGGAGACTTCCCAAGTTGAAGAAATTTGCTTTCAAAAACCAATAGCAGGGTTTGTAGTAGGACATAGAAGGACTCGATTCCCAAAATACTTGGCGTCAGAAAGCGATTTTCCGTCAGGGTTTGAAAACTAATGGTCGAAATCCCTGTCGCGATGGCTACCAAGAGATAAACAACTATCTTTTGTGAACGCAACTTCCAAGCAAAGGCAGATAGATGGGTGATGGGCCAAAAGTAGAGGAGACAAGCTCCGATGGCCAGAATAATGAGAAGGTAGAAGAGTTTGCTATGTTTGCTTTTAGACTGCATCTTTTCGTCCCCCTCTCCAGAGAAGTAGGATAAAGATAAGGCTACCGATGATTCCTAGTAGGAGACTGACAGACAGCTCATAGGGACGAATCAGAACTCGGGATAGGATATCGCAGGCCAGAACCAGATTGGCACCGACCAGTGCGACCATGAGCTTGGTTTGACTCAGATTATCTCCATAGCGCTTGCGAACAAGATTGGGAACGATGACTCCAAGGAAAGGTAAGCCACCCACGGTAATCATGGTGACGCTTGTCGTTAGTGCCACCAGAAAAAGGGCCAGTTTTTCAAGTAGGGAGTAGGAAATCCCCAAACTCTCACTAGTTTCCTTGCCCAGATTCATGATGGTAAAGGTTTGGGACAATTTCCAAACGGCAATCAGGATAACGAGGCCTAAGAAGAGCCACTCATACTGATGGGTCTGAATCATGGAGAAGGAACCCTGGGTCCAAGCTGTCATACTCTGAACCAAATTGAAACGATAGGCGATAACTTCTGTCACAGAACCGATAATCCCACTATAAATAATCCCAATCAAGGGCAACATCCACCTTTCCTTTACGGTAAAAATGGTCATAAAGGCTAGGAAGAAGAGGGTAAATACGATGGATGAAACAAAAGCAAAGAGCATCTTTTGAGTCAGACTAGCCGATGGAAAAACAAAGAGGCTCAGTACCATTCCTAGTTTGGCGGCTTCAGTCGTTCCAATCGTGCTTGGAGCAGCAAACTGATTCTGAGTGATAGTCTGCATGAGAAGGCCTGCCATACTCATACTAGAGGCTGTAAGGAGAATGCTAATCGTCCTTGGAAGACGGGACTCTTGAAAGAGAAGCCAAGTTTCATGATCCAGAGCAAAGAGTTTTCCCCATGAAAAATCACTGGTCCCAATACTAATAGAGAGAAAGACTAGGAGTAGAAGTAAGCCAATTAAATAATGAGAAAGTTTCATACCCCGTCCTTTCATGTAGATTTGGTATCTAAAGATACCTGCGGATATTACTGTAACACGATTTTTTTAATCTGTCAATGAATTTTCTGACAATTTAATAAATAAAATAAGGAGAGAGCACTAGGACTTTCTCCTCTGTTTTTCTATTCTAAAATATTTTTACCCTCTTTAACTCGCCAACGATAGTCTGATAAAATAATATCTTCGAGGGAGTAGCTAGCCTGCCAATCAAGATATTGTTTAGCTTTTGATGCATCTGCTAGGACGCTGGCTGGGTCACCAGCACGACGCGCAACAATCTCGTGTGGGATTTTTTGATCCAGCAATTCTTCAGCAGTTTTAAAGATTTCTTTGACGGTATAGCCTTTTTCAGTTCCTAGGTTAAAGATTTGAGAAGAACTATTTTCTTGAAAGAGGTAATTCATCCCTTTAACGTGGGCTTGTGCAAGGTCCAAGACATGGATGTAATCCCGAATACATGAACCGTCACGTGTATCGTAGTCATCTCCAAATATTTTTAGGCTATCATTTTGTCCCAATGCAGTCTTGTTGATGTTAGGGATGATGTGAGTTGGATTTTTCACACGCAGGCCGTTTGAAGCATCCATTTCAGCTCCAGCTACATTAAAGTAACGGAAAATGACATATTTCCAGTCGTAGCGATTGGCCATCCAGTAAATCATTCGTTCACCCATCAGTTTTGTCTCTGCATAAGGGTTGACAGGGTCGAGAAGGGTATCTTCAGTCGCTGGCTTGTCAATGCAGTTATTACCATAGAGAGATGCAGTCGAAGAAAACATAATTTTTTGAATGCCAACTTCAGATAAGACTTTGAGAACTTGATTCATACCAGCAACATTAGCAGTGAAGTATTTACTTGGATTTTCAATACTTTCGCTCACAACAATTTCACCTGCACAATGCAGAACAGCATCAATTTGATTTTCTTCCAAGTAAGCTTTTAGGGCACTAGCATCATAAACATCCAGTTGTTTAAAGCTAGCACGACTATCCACAGCCGAACGATTTCCTGTAGAGAGATTATCTAGGACATGCACCTGATAGCCAGCATTTAAAAGAGCTTTAACGGTATGGGAGCCAATATAGCCAGCTCCACCTGTAACAAGAATTGTTTTGGTCATGATTTTTTCCTTTTCCTAGTTTTGTACTATTTTAAAGAAAGAGGAAGGAAAAGTCAACTATTTTCTGTAAATTTCATGAAAAACGGAACAAATATAGCATTGAATTGTTTTTTTGTTTGGAAATTAATGGTTTTGTTGGTCTTGGAATAGTTCTTAGATTTCACCTCACATGCAGAGAATACGATTTTTTCTAAGACACAGCAAGACTAAGATACTAATTTAGAAATCCACCTTCCCGCTATCCTTCTCCTATAAAAAGTGGTAAAATGGATGAAAGAAAGAAGGAACTGAAATGACAACATTATTTTCAAAAATCAAAGAAGTAACAGAACTTGCTGCGATCTCAGGTCATGAAGCGCCTGTCCGTGCTTATCTTCGTGAAAAGTTGACACCGCACGTGGATGAAGTGGTGACAGATGGCTTGGGCGGTATTTTCGGGATTAAACATTCAGAAGCTGCGGATGCACCGCGTGTCTTGGTCGCTTCTCACATGGATGAAGTTGGTTTTATGGTTAGCGAAATTAAGCCAGACGGTACCTTCCGTGTGGTTGAAATCGGTGGTTGGAATCCGATGGTGGTCAGCAGCCAACGTTTCAAACTCTTGACTCGTGATGGTCGTGAAATCCCAGTGATTTCAGGTTCTGTTCCTCCACATTTGACTCGTGGAAAGGGTGGGCCAACCATGCCAGCCATTGCAGATATTGTCTTTGATGGTGGCTTTGCGGACAAGGCTGAGGCAGAGAGTTTTGGCATCCGTCCTGGTGATACCATTGTCCCTGATAGCTCTGCTATCTTGACAGCCAATGAAAAAAATATCATCTCAAAAGCTTGGGATAACCGCTACGGTGTTCTTATGGTGAGTGAGCTTGCAGAAGCCCTTTCAGGTCAAAAACTCGGAAATGAGCTCTATCTTGGTGCCAATGTCCAAGAAGAGGTTGGTCTCCGTGGCGCTCATACTTCCACAACCAAGTTTGATCCAGAAGTCTTCCTCGCAGTTGACTGTTCACCAGCAGGTGATGTCTATGGTGGTCAAGGTAAGATTGGAGATGGAACCTTGATTCGTTTCTATGATCCAGGTCACTTGCTTCTCCCAGGAATGAAGGACTTCCTTTTGACAACGGCTGAAGAAGCTGGTATCAAGTACCAATACTACTGTGGTAAAGGCGGAACAGACGCTGGTGCAGCTCATTTGAAAAATGGTGGTGTCCCATCTACAACTATCGGTGTCTGTGCCCGTTATATCCATTCTCACCAAACCCTCTACGCTATGGATGACTTCTTAGAAGCTCAAGCTTTCTTGCAAGCCTTGGTGAAAAAATTGGATCGTTCAACGGTTGATTTGATTAAAAATTATTAAACATAAGGAGGTGGTAGGGATGGTGGAACCAAACCTAGAAAGCCTTATAAAAGATCTTTACAATCATGCTCGACATGATTTGAGTGAAGATTTAGTTGCTGCTCTCCTAGAGACTGCTAAAAAACTGCCTGCTACAAATGAGCAATTGCTGGCAGTCCGTCTCTCAGGACTGGTCAATCGTGAATTGCTCCTGAATCCCAAACATCCGGCACCTGAGTTGCTCAACTTGGCTCGTTTTATCAAAAGAGAAGAAGCTAAGTACAGAGGAACTGCAGCTTCTGCGCTTATGTATGGGGAGCTCTTTAAAATGCTTTGATTCCATTGTGAATCAAAGCATTTTTTCTATATGGAAAAACCCTATTCTTGATGAGAAGAAAAAGCCATCCTATTCAGGATAGCTTCTTGGTTTTTAGATTTGTTCAGCGATGACCTTTTCAGCTAAATTCATAGCGTGGTCAGACACACGAGTGTAGTGGGAAACAATGTCGATAAAGTTGACCCCAGCTTGCGTTGAACACTCGCCCTTGTTGAGTCGTTTGATGTGGGTCTTTCTGAGAATACGTTCCATATTGTTGATTTCTTTATGGCGTTCAATCAGACTTTGCGCTTTTTCGATATCATTGTTTTCCACGCTATCAAGGGCATCCTTGATAAAGCCAGTGGTTTTTTGATAGATATCAGCTAATTCCTGTAAAGCAGCTTCAGAGAACTCAACGTTTTTACGTTGAAGGTAGTCGGTTAGATTGATTAGCGCTTCTGCGTGGTCCCCAATCCGTTCCAAATCACGGGATGAATCAAGGATGTTGGTGAGCACTTCACTTTCTTTCTGGCTAAGGGCTTCACTTGAAAGAGTAATGAGGTAACGAGTCAATTTTTCATCAATAGTATTGATGGCTTCTTCTGTCTTGTGGCCTTTTTCAGCAACCTTTTCATTGAGGTCAATGATGTAGTTGTATGAAAGATCAAAGGCTTTAGAAGCATAATTTCCTAAGTGAAGGAGTTCTTTTTTCGCATTTCCGAGAGCGATTGATGGAGCTTGCTTAATCAAGTGTTCATCAAGGTAAAGAGGCTCGTACTTGACAACTTCGTCTTCACCAGGGATGAGCTTGGTTACAAAGTAAGCCAAGGCTCCGATGAATGGAAATTGTACAATGGTGTTACTTACGTTAAAGGCACCGTGCGAGAAGGCGATGGTCATCTCAGGTGAGAGGTGAAGGAGTGCTTGGAAGTACTCAATCATTGCAGTGAAGGGGCCTAATAAGATTAAGCAAAGAATAGTTCCTAAAACGTTAAAGGTAACGTGGGTTGCAGCAACGCGTTTCGCAGAGACATTGGCTCCAGCTGCCGCGATGATAACGGTTAGGGTTGTCCCAATATTATCCCCGAAGAGAACTGGCAGAGAACCTTTAAGATCAAGGAAGCCACCTGCATAGAGCCCTTGCAAAATCCCGATTGTCGCAGAAGAGGCCTGGATGAGTACGGTAATCACCGCACCGGCTACCACTCCTAAAATAGGATTTTGTCCCAAGGTTACCATATATTCCTTGAATTGTGGTAAATCTTTAAGCGGACTCATACCGGCACTAATGAGGTTGAGGGCGTAGAAGATTCCACCCACACCAAACAGGATGCGCCCGATATTGTTTGCTGTTCTGTTTTTTGTAAAGAAGAGGAACATGGTTCCAAGGAAAATCAGGGGTAAAGCATATTCGCCAAGCTTGAAACCGATGATAAAGGAAGTAACGGTGGTTCCGATGTTGGCTCCCATGATAATTCCGATAGCCTGTCTAAGAGTGAGAAGACTGGCGCTGACCAGACCAACCGTGATAACTGTAACCCCTGTACTTGACTGAATCAGGGCAGTCACGACAATTCCGACTAGAACACCTAAAAAAGGATTGCTAGTGTACTTGTCAATGTAAAAACGAAGGCGATCTCCAGCAGCTTGTTGCAAACCGTCTCCCATGGTCTTGATACTATATAAGAATAGTCCCAGACCACCTAAAAAGTGAAATAAAATTTCCTGCCAATTAATGGACATTTCTTTTTCCTCCGAAAAATAATAACGGAATTTCTCCTATTCTATTTTAAAGGATAAAAGTAAATCTAACAAGTGTTTAGATGAAATTTTAGAAAGAAAATTTGGCATTTTTAAAAATCCCTCCAAACAGTTGTTTTAGTGCAATCTAGCAGATTCATGATTTTCTTATAACTCTTTTCTTTTGAGCGGAAATAAATAATCTGTAGACGTTTGTGATATTTAGCGTACGATGAATCTCTTATGAGTTTTTCAATTTTTTGTATTTCTTCATTTGTAAGTTTCATAACTACTATTATAAGATGTTTTTTTGATTTTAATCTAGTATTAATAGTATCTTTCTTGCTTTAGAAAAAGTTATAAAAGACTTTGAATTCATTAATTCTAATAAAACTTTATCACAAGATTTATTGACGATTAATAATGTAAATTATATAATCTATCTAGGACGCTATTTAAATATAATAACATTTTTATGATTTTATTTACGAATCACAGAGATTTTTTTCTTTTAAAATAGAACATGACATAGGAGAATGCATATTATGGCAAATTATATTATGTTACATCAAAATAGAATTGAAGTAAAAATTGATGATACTAGTGTATACTGTGATAATTTTAAAGGGAATCAAGATCCATATGTTTGGAGCGAAAGATTTTTGAATACATTTTGTAAAACCAATCAAATCAAAGCATCTCAACTTAAAAAGGGAGATACGTTATTTTGGTTTACCAGACAAGGAACTCCATCAGATGATAAGTGGTTTGTTGACTTAGTATTTATTGTAGATGAGATAATCTATTGGGAAAAAAGTGACAGTGATAAAGTGGAAAAAGTAGCGGATAACCCTTTTGAACACTATAATGATGTTAAACTTTCAACAGTAAAATATGATCAATTTTCTTATGAAGATCATTATCAGTGGGCAAAAAATGATCATCCTAAAGCAAGTAGTAGACCAAAGAGACGATATACTATAGTTGCTTCAAAGGAGAGTTACCAACCACAAACTGAAAATAAAAAATTAATAGAAATAAACAAAAATTGTATCCTTGATATGTTTAATCATTCACCACGTGGTGGGGGTGGGTTCAGGTGTACAAAAATTACAGATAAACAAGTAGAGTGTATTGAGAATTTTATACTTGCCAACAAGAAGATGGAATTGAAAGGAACTGATCTTTTTAAATTAAGGAGTAATAGTCAGAAGTGGGAGAGTAAGAAGTGGAGATGTGAGAGGTGGAAGAGAAAAAAGTGGGAGAGTAAGGAATATTAGGTAAGATAATTTGAAAGGAACCGACTCTTTAAAAGTTCAAGAAAGTAGTCTGAAAATGAATTAGATGCTAGTTTTTTGTATGGATAAAACAATGTTTTTAAAACTAGTTATTAAATTTGATTAAATGAATTATACAATCCTAATGGGATTATAGTTTTTACCTTGTTCTACTATTTTAAGGAAAGGAAATAAAGTTTGCTAAGATAAAGTCTACAGGTAGATGAGTCAATTTTTACAGTGGTAAAAGAACAAGAAAAGTTTAGGGTTTTTCTATCTCTTTTGCTAATTTTGTGATATAATTAACACGTATAAAAAAAGAAGGAGTCATATCTAATGGCAAAATTGACTGTTAAAGACGTTGAATTGAAAGGGAAAAAAGTTCTCGTTCGTGTTGACTTCAACGTACCTGTAAAAGATGGCGTGATTACCAACGACAACCGTATCACTGCAGCTCTTCCAACTATCAAGTACATCCTTGAACAAGGTGGACGTGCTATCCTCTTCTCTCACCTTGGCCGTGTAAAAGAAGAAGCAGACAAAGCTGGTAAATCACTTGCTCCTGTAGCTGCTGACTTGGCAGCTAAATTGGGTCAAGATGTTGCTTTCCTTCCAGGAGTCACTCGTGGTGCTGAATTGGAAGCAGCTATCAACGCTCTTGAAGATGGACAAGTTCTCTTGGTTGAAAACACTCGTTACGAAGATGTTGACGGTAAGAAAGAATCTAAAAACGATCCTGAACTTGGTAAATACTGGGCATCACTTGGAGATGGTATCTTCGTAAACGATGCATTCGGTACAGCTCACCGTGCACACGCATCTAACGTTGGTATCTCAGCAAACGTTGAAAAAGCAGTTGCTGGTTTCCTTCTTGAAAACGAAATTGCCTACATCCAAGAAGCAGTTGAAACTCCAGAACGTCCATTCGTGGCTATCCTTGGTGGTTCAAAAGTTTCAGACAAGATCGGTGTTATCGAAAACTTACTTGAAAAAGCTGATAAAGTCCTTATCGGTGGTGGTATGACTTACACATTCTACAAAGCACAAGGTATCGAAATCGGTAACTCACTTGTAGAAGAAGACAAATTGGATGTTGCGAAAGCTCTTCTTGAAAAAGCAAACGGTAAATTGATCTTGCCAGTTGACTCAAAAGAAGCTAACGCATTTGCTGGCTACACTGAAGTGCGTGACACTGAAGGTGAAGCAGTTTCTGAAGGCTTCCTTGGTCTTGACATCGGTCCAAAATCTATCGCTAAATTTGACGAAGCTTTGACTGGTGCCAAAACAGTTGTATGGAACGGACCTATGGGTGTATTTGAAAACCCAGACTTCCAAGCTGGTACAATCGGTGTGATGGACGCTATCGTGAAACAACCAGGCGTTAAATCAATCATCGGTGGTGGTGACTCAGCTGCCGCAGCAATCAACCTTGGACGTGCAGACAAATTCTCATGGATCTCTACTGGTGGTGGAGCATCAATGGAACTTCTTGAAGGTAAAGTTCTTCCAGGACTTGCAGCCTTGACTGAAAAATAAGATTTCATAAATAAATCAAAGAAGAGAGGGATGAAAGTTCCTCTTTTCTTTTACTGAAAATAAAAACGCTTCCTCTCAACTATTGCTCATAAAAATCACCGATTTATGATAAAATGGAAATAGAAAGTTGAGATTATGAGTTATTTTAAAAAATATAAATTCGATAAATCCCAGTTCAAACTTGGTATGCGAACCTTTAAAACAGGTATTGCTGTTTTTCTAGTTCTCTTGATTTTTGGCTTTTTTGGCTGGAAAGGTCTTCAAATTGGTGCTTTGACTGCTGTGTTTAGCCTGAGGGAGAGTTTTGATAAGAGTGTCCATTTTGGGACTTCGCGTATTTTAGGAAATAGTATCGGTGGCCTCTATGCCCTGGTCTTCTTCCTATTAAATACCTTTTTCCACGAAGCCTTTTGGGTAACCTTAGTTGTTGTCCCAATCTGCACCATGTTAACCATTATGACAAATGTAGCCATGAATAACAAAGCAGGTGTTATAGGTGGTGTAGCAGCTATGTTAATTATTACCCTATCAATTCCAAGTGGTGAGACAATTTTGTACGTGTTTGCGCGTGTATCAGAAACTTTCATGGGAGTTTTTGTCGCAATTCTCGTAAATTACGATATTGACCGTATTCGTCTCTTTTTAGAGAAAAAAGAAAAATAATGTTACATTTTATAACATTATCAATTGACGTTTGTCTTTTTTTAGACTATAATAGACAGAAAGAAGGAAATTGTAAATGAAGGAAAAAGAATTTCGCCGAAATATGGCTGTTTTTCCTATCGGCAGTGTTATGAAGTTGACCGATCTATCGGCGCGTCAGATTCGTTATTATGAAGATCAAGAGTTGATTAAACCTGATCGAAACGAAGGGAACCGTCGCATGTATTCCTTGAATGACATGGATCGTCTGCTTGAAATCAAAGATTATATCTCTGAAGGTTATAATATCGCTGCCATTAAGAAAAAATATGCTGAACGTGAAGCGAAATCCAAGAAAGCGGTGAGTCAGACTGAGGTGCGTCGCGCACTTCACAATGAACTCCTCCAACAGGGTCGCTTTGCTTCAGTACGGTCACCTTTTGGTCGCGGTTAGGTAACCGCAAGTAGTCATACATTAAGGAGAAAACTCATGCCAATCACAGCTGCAGATATTCGTCGTGAAGTCAAGGAAAAAAATGTTACCTTTATTCGTCTTATGTTCTCAGATATTTTGGGAACCATGAAAAACGTCGAAATTCCTGCTACAGATGAACAGTTAGATAAAGTCTTGTCAAACAAGGCTATGTTTGATGGATCTTCTATTGAAGGTTTTGTACGTATCAATGAGTCAGATATGTACTTGTACCCAGACTTGGATACATGGACAGTCTTCCCTTGGGGAGATGAAAATGGAAGTGTTGCAGGTTTGATCTGTGATGTCTATACAACAGAAGGTGAACCGTTTGCAGGTGACCCTCGTGGCAATTTGAAACGAGCTCTTCGTCACATGGAAGAAGTCGGATTCAAATCTTTCAACCTTGGTCCAGAGCCAGAATTCTTCCTATTTAAGTTGGATGAAAATGGAGACCCAACGCTTGAAGTGAATGACAAGGGTGGCTACTTTGATTTGGCGCCTACTGACCTTGCGGACAATACACGTCGTGAGATTGTCAATGTCTTGACCAAAATGGGATTTGAAGTAGAAGCGAGTCACCACGAGGTTGCGGTTGGACAACACGAAATTGACTTCAAGTATGATGAAGTTCTCCGTGCCTGCGATAAGATTCAAATCTTTAAACTTGTTGTTAAAACTATTGCTCGCAAACATGGCCTTTACGCAACCTTTATGGCGAAACCAAAATTTGGTATTGCTGGATCAGGTATGCACTGTAATATGTCCTTGTTTGATGCAGAAGGAAACAATGCCTTCTTTGATCCAAATGATCCAAAAGGAATGCAGTTGTCAGAAACGGCCTATCATTTCCTTGGCGGTTTGATTAAGCATGCCTACAACTATACTGCTATCATGAACCCAACAGTTAACTCATACAAACGTTTGGTTCCAGGTTATGAAGCGCCTGTTTACATTGCTTGGGCTGGTCGTAATCGTTCACCACTTGTGCGTGTGCCTGCTTCACGCGGCATGGGAACTCGTCTTGAGTTGCGTTCAGTGGACCCAATGGCAAACCCATACATCGCTATGGCGGTTCTTTTGGAAGTTGGTTTGCATGGTATCGAAAATAAAATTGAAGCACCAGCTCCTATCGAAGAAAATATCTACATCATGACAGCAGAAGAACGCAAGGAAGCTGGTATTACAGATCTTCCATCAACCCTTCACAACGCTTTGAAAGCCTTGACAGAAGATGAGGTTGTCAGAGCAGCTCTTGGAGAACATATCTATACTAGTTTCCTTGAAGCCAAACGAATCGAATGGGCAAGTTATGCAACCTTCGTTTCACAATGGGAAATTGATAATTATTTAGACCTTTACTAATATAGAAGAAAGATTGCCTGAGGGCGGTCTTTTTTCTAGGTCTTCAGACTGATTTTTAGCACTCTTGGTAAAAGAGTGCTAATTTTTTGAGTTTTTGTCTTGACATTCTCTTCTAAGGGTGTATAATAGAATCATGAGTTAGCACTTGAGTGCATTGAGTGCTAATTGATCAGACAGAGAGGAGTGATGAGATGGTTACAGAGCGTCAGCAGGATATTTTAAATCTGATTATTGACATCTTTACCAAAACGCACGAACCTGTCGGATCCAAAACCTTGCAAGAGTCTATTAACTCTAGCAGTGCTACCATTCGTAATGATATGGCGGCTCTAGAAAAGCAAGGTTTGCTTGAGAAGGCTCATACTTCAAGCGGTCGCATGCCAAGTGTTGCTGGTTTTCAGTACTATGTGAAACACTCACTGGATTTTGACCGACTGGCTGAAAATGAGGTATACGAGATTGTCAAAGCCTTTGATCAGGAATTCTTCAAACTAGAGGATATTCTGCAAGAGGCTGCTAATCTACTAACAGACCTGAGTGGCTGTACGGTAGTGGCACTGGATGTTGAGCCCAGCAGGCAACGGTTGACAGCATTTGATATCGTTGTTTTGGGGCAACATACAGCCTTGGCAGTATTTACCTTAGACGAGTCTCGAACGGTTACCAGTCAGTTTCTGATTCCAAGAAACTTCTTGCAGGAAGATTTGCTGAAATTGAAGGCAATTATTCAGGAACGTTTCCTCGGTCACACTGTTCTAGATATTCACTACAAGATTCGGACAGAGATTCCGCAGATTATCCAGCGTTACTTTACAACAACGGACAATGTCATCGATCTCTTTGAACACATCTTTAAGGAAATGTTCAACGAAAATATCGTGGTGGCGGGGAAGGTCAATCTCTTGAATTTTGCCAATCTGGCAGCTTATCAGTTCTTTGATCAGCCGCAAAAGGTGGCCTTGGAGATTCGTGAGGGTCTGCATGAAGATCAGATGCAAAATGTCCGTGTTGCGGACAGTCAGGAATCCTGTTTAGCAGATCTAGCGGTGATTAGTAGCAAGTTCCTTATTCCTTATCGGGGAGTTGGAATTCTAGCAATTATCGGTCCGGTCAATCTGGATTACCAACAGCTAATCAACCAAGTCAATGTAGTCAATCGTGTTTTGACCATGAAGTTGACAGATTTTTACCGCTATCTCAGCAGTAATCATTACGAAGTACATTAAGATTGAAATCATTAAAGGAGGCGAAAATGGCCCAAGATATAAAAAATGAAGAAGTAGAAGAAGTTCAAGAAGAGGAAGTTGTGGAAGTAGCTGAAGAAACTGAAGAAACAACTCCTGAAAAGTCTGAGTTGGCCTTGGCAAATGAACGTGCGGATGAGTTCGAAAACAAATACCTTCGTGCTCATGCAGAAATGCAAAATATCCAACGCCGTGCCAATGAAGAGCGTCAAAACTTGCAACGTTATCGTAGCCAAGACTTGGCAAAAGCGATTCTCCCTTCTTTGGACAACCTTGAGCGTGCACTCGCTGTTGAAGGTTTGACAGACGACGTCAAAAAAGGATTGGAGATGGTGCAAGAGAGCCTGATTCACGCTTTGAAAGAAGAAGGAATCGAAGAAATCGCAGCTGAAGGTGAATTTGACCATAACTACCATATGGCCATCCAAACTCTCCCAGCAGACGATGAACACCCAGCAGACACTATCGCCCAAGTCTTCCAAAAAGGCTACAAACTCCATGACCGCATCCTACGCCCAGCCATGGTAGTTGTTTACAACTAGGCAATAGAACTAAAAAAACTTGTCCGAAACGACACTAAACTATGAAAGAAAGATAAAAAGCAAGCCGGAGGCTTGCAAGGAAGATATTGCACGCCGTGGTGAAAGTTTCAGTAGCTTTTGCTACTGAAACAGGGGATTTTTGAGACAATAGGCTCAAAAATAAGTGATGAAATCCCGTAGGGAGTTGCTCACGTCCCCACCACTTAAGGGGAATATCAAAAAAATCAAAATTAGAATTAAAATAACAAGGAGAAAAACACATGTCTAAAATTATCGGTATTGACTTAGGTACAACAAACTCAGCAGTTGCAGTTCTTGAAGGAACTGAAAGCAAAATCATCGCGAACCCAGAAGGAAACCGTACAACTCCATCTGTAGTATCCTTCAAAAACGGTGAAATCATCGTTGGTGACGCTGCGAAACGTCAAGCGGTCACAAACCCAGATACAGTGATCTCTATCAAATCTAAGATGGGTACTTCTGAAAAAGTTTCTGCAAATGGTAAAGAATACACTCCACAAGAAATCTCAGCTATGATTCTTCAATATTTGAAAGGTTATGCTGAAGACTACCTTGGTGAAAAAGTAACTAAAGCAGTTATCACAGTTCCAGCTTACTTCAACGACGCTCAACGTCAAGCAACAAAAGACGCTGGTAAAATCGCTGGTCTTGAAGTAGAACGTATTGTCAATGAACCAACTGCAGCAGCCCTTGCTTACGGTTTGGACAAGACTGACAAAGAAGAAAAAATCTTAGTATTCGACCTTGGTGGTGGTACATTCGACGTATCTATCCTTGAATTGGGTGACGGTGTCTTCGACGTATTGTCAACTGCAGGGGACAACAAACTCGGTGGTGATGACTTTGACCAAAAAATCATCGACCACTTGGTAGCAGAATTCAAGAAAGAAAACGGTATTGACTTGTCTACTGACAAGATGGCAATGCAACGTTTGAAGGATGCGGCTGAAAAAGCTAAGAAAGACCTTTCTGGTGTAACTTCAACTCAAATCAGCTTGCCATTTATCACTGCAGGTGAAGCTGGACCTCTTCACTTGGAAATGACCTTGACTCGTGCGAAATTTGACGATTTGACTCGTGACCTTGTAGAACGTACAAAAGTTCCAGTTCGTCAAGCCCTTTCAGATGCAGGTTTGAGCTTGTCAGAAATCGACGAAGTTATCCTTGTTGGTGGTTCAACTCGTATCCCAGCCGTTGTAGAAGCTGTTAAGGCTGAAACTGGTAAAGAACCAAACAAATCCGTTAACCCTGATGAAGTAGTTGCTATGGGTGCTGCTATTCAAGGTGGTGTGATTACTGGTGATGTCAAAGACGTTGTCCTTCTTGACGTAACACCATTGTCACTTGGTATCGAAACAATGGGTGGAGTATTTACAAAACTTATCGATCGCAACACAACAATCCCAACATCTAAATCACAAGTCTTCTCAACTGCAGCAGACAACCAACCAGCTGTTGATATCCACGTTCTTCAAGGGGAACGCCCAATGGCAGCAGATAACAAGACTCTTGGACGCTTCCAATTGACTGATATCCCAGCTGCACCTCGTGGAATTCCTCAAATCGAAGTAACATTTGACATCGACAAGAACGGTATCGTATCTGTTAAAGCTAAAGACCTTGGAACTCAAAAAGAACAAACAATTGTTATCCAATCGAACTCAGGTTTGACTGACGAAGAAATCGACCGCATGATGAAAGATGCAGAAGCTAACGCTGAAGCAGATAAGAAACGTAAAGAAGAAGTAGACCTTCGTAACGAAGTAGACCAAGCAATCTTTGCGACTGAAAAGACAATCAAGGAAACTGAAGGCAAAGGCTTCGATGCAGAACGTGATGCTGCCCAAGCTGCCCTTGATGATCTTAAGAAAGCTCAAGAAGACAACAACTTGGACGAAATGAAAGCAAAACTCGAAGCTTTGAACGAAAAAGCTCAAGGCCTTGCTGTTAAACTCTACGAACAAGCCGCCGCAGCCCAACAAGCTCAAGCAGGAGCAGAAGGCGCACAAGCAACAGGAAACGCAGGCGATGACGTCGTAGACGGAGAGTTTACGGAGAAATAAAATAGTCCAGTGGACTATTTTATCCCGAGCTTGAAAATCGGGGAGCGAGGTCGTCAAGAATGACGAATCACTAAGGTGCTTTGTCTAAATGTAATAATGATAGGAAGAAATCCAGAGGTTGCAACCCAGCCTCTGTTTTTCGATAAAATAGAGGATGTTGCGTATGAAAAAAGTACTTTGTATCATTTATCCTAATTTTTCTCTTTATGAGATAACCACTTTAACGAGTACTTTAGCTCTGTCTTTTGACATCACGATTGATTATGTAGCTTCAGATCATTCGATGGTGGTCTCTGAGGATGGCTTGCCTTGTTTACCTACAAAAGCATTGGATCAAGTACGTATAGAAGAGTATTCTTGTGTGATTTTGCCAGGAATGGTAAATATAGGGTCTGCTCTACAGGATGAAAAATTAAATTCGTTTTTGAAGGGACTTGGTAAGCAGGATATCTTAATTGCAGCCATTTCTTCAGCACCTCTTTTGTTGGCAAAAGCAGGTTTATTGAACGATACGAAATTTACAGGTGGGATTTGGCAAAACTTCTTTGACTATTTTGAATTTATTCCTCGGGAAAATTTCAAAGCAAAAGCTGTCCTGAAAGATAAAAATATCATTACGGCTATAGGCTTTGCACATCAAGAGTTTGCAAGAAAAGTGATTTTTAGTCTAGGTTTGGCAGAGAATACGGACAACTATTTTAAAGAACAGAACGAGTATGCTGAAGAGGATTTGATATTTACTCTATCAGATGAAGAGTTTAATCGAGTGAAGCAGAGTATAGAAAACAGCCTCTAAAGATTTGCATGAAAATTATAGAAAGGAACAAAGGTGTTCAGGGAATTGAACACGGGTTCCAAAATTTCTGACTCAATATAAAAGAAAGGAATTGAACCCGACCTAAATGGTGGTTTCGTTCCGCAATATTAACAGAAAGGAATAAGGGTGTTCAGAGAATTGAACACGGGCTACGGACTGTGCCAAAAAGATAGTTTTTTCTAGGACGCAAGCGTCCGTCGTCAAAACTCCTATTTTGGCTGTGTCCGTTTAACGCCCTTTGTATCTTGAATTATGAACAATACTGAATTTTATGATCGTCTGGGGGTGTCAAAAAACGCTTCGGCAGACGAGATCAAAAAGGCTTATCGTAAGCTTTCGAAAAAATACCACCCAGATATCAACAAGGAGCCTGGTGCTGAGGAAAAGTACAAGGAAGTTCAGGAAGCCTATGAGACTTTGAGTGACGACCAAAAACGTGCGGCCTATGACCAATATGGTGCTGCAGGTGCCAACGGTGGCTTTGGTGGTGCTGGTGGTTTCGGCGGTTTCAATGGAGCAGGTGGCTTTGGTGGTTTTGAGGACATTTTCTCAAGTTTCTTCGGCGGAGGCGGTGCTTCGCGCAATCCAAATGCTCCTCGTCAAGGGGATGACCTTCAGTATCGTGTGAACTTGACCTTTGAAGAAGCTATCTTCGGTACAGAGAAGGAAGTTAAGTACAACCGAGAAGCTGGATGCCGTACATGTAATGGCTCAGGGGCTAAGCCAGGAACAAGTCCAGTCACTTGTGGCCGCTGTCATGGCGCTGGTGTTATTAACGTTGATACGCAGACTCCTCTTGGTATGATGCGCCGTCAAGTAACCTGTGATGTCTGTCATGGTCGTGGAAAAGAAATCAAAGATCCATGTACAACCTGTCATGGAACAGGTCATGAAAAACAAGCTCATAGCGTAAATGTAAAAATCCCTGCTGGTGTGGAAACTGGTCAACAAATTCGCCTAGCTGGTCAAGGTGAAGCTGGATTTAACGGTGGACCTTATGGTGACTTGTATGTAGTGGTTTCTGTGGAAGCCAGCGACAAGTTTGAACGTGAAGGAACCACTATCTTCTACAATCTCAACCTCAACTTCGTCCAAGCGGCTCTTGGTGATACAGTAGATATCCCAACTGTTCACGGTGATGTTGAATTGGTTATCCCAGAGGGAACTCAGACTGGTAAGAAATTCCGTTTACGTGGTAAGGGAGCTCCGAGCCTTCGTGGTGGTGCAGTTGGTGACCAATACGTTACCGTTAATGTCGTGACTCCGACAGGCTTGAACGACCGTCAAAAAGCAGCCTTGAAAGAATTCGCAGCTGCAGGTGATTTGAAAGTCAATCCAAAGAAAAAAGGCTTCTTTGACCATATTAAAGATGCATTTGATGGAGAATAAAGTAAAAAGAGCCGAGTGGCTCTTTTTACTTATCTTCCAGTTCCTGCATTTCTTTTATCACAGCTAGTCTAGTCTGGATATCTTTTTCCAAGGCCTTAAACTTGTAAGTTAGGTCTTCTTGGTATTCCTTGATAAGTTCTTTTTGCTGGTCGATGATTTGCAGGCTGTTTTGGATAATATCCACATCGTCCTTGATAGCTTGAACGCGGTCAGTAGTGTTCAAGACTTCATCTGTGATGACTTGGCGATTTTTTGTGACCAAATAACTTCCTGCTGCAGCTCCTGCAAATAGCAGTAGGTTAGATAATTTCATGGCAACTCCTTAGGCGTTTTTGATAGTTTCAGCGACTTGAGCGAGTTTGTCAAAGTCTGGTTCGTGGGCGATAAAATCAATCTTGAGGTCATCGTCGGCACTGTAGCGAGGCACGAGGTGAACGTGGGTATGAAAAACTGTTTGACCTGCGATTTCTTCACAGTTAGCAATGATATTCATGCCAGCAGCCTTGGTAGCTTTCATGACTTTTTGAGCCACTTTTGGCACTTGGGCAAAGAGTTGGCTGGCGCTCGTAGCGTCCATCTCCAAAAGATTGCGATAGTGCTCTTTTGGTACGACCAAGGTGTGTCCTGGTGTTACTTGAGAGATATCAAGAAAGGCAAGAATCTGCTCATCTTCATATACTTTTGAAGCAGGAATTTCCCCTGCGATGATTTTACAAAAAATGCAATCTGACATAAAATCTACCTCTACTGTATTGAATTTTGATATAATATAGCTACATTATACCAGATTTGGAGAAAATATGTTAGAAATAAAAAACGTGACAGGTGGCTATGTCCATGTCCCTGTCTTGAAAGATGTGTCTTTTACTGTCGAAAGTGGGCAGTTGGTCGGTTTGATTGGTCTTAATGGTGCTGGGAAATCGACGACCATCAATGAGATTATTGGTCTATTGACACCTTATAGCGGGTCTATCAATATCAACGGTTTGACCTTGCAAGAAGACGCGACTAACTACCGCAAGCAAATTGGCTATATTCCTGAGACACCTAGCCTGTATGAGGAATTAACTCTTAGAGAGCATATCGAAACGGTTGCTATGGCTTATGGTATCGAGCAGAAAGTGGCTTTTGAGCGAGTAGAACCCTTGTTAAAAATGTTTCGTCTGGAACAGAAATTGGACTGGTTCCCTGTTCATTTCTCCAAAGGGATGAAACAAAAGGTCATGATTATCTGTGCTTTTGTGGTGGATCCAAGTCTCTTCATCGTGGATGAGCCTTTCCTTGGTCTCGATCCGCTGGCGATTGCGGACTTGATTCAGCTTTTAGAAGTGGAAAAGCAAAAGGGCAAGTCTATTCTCATGAGTACCCACGTGTTGGATTCGGCGGAGAAGATGTGTGATGCCTTTGTCATTCTCCACAAGGGGGAGGTGCGTGCTAAGGGAAATCTCCTGCAACTGCGCGAATCCTTTGACATGCCTGAGGCTAGTTTGAATGACATTTACTTGGCTCTGACCAAAGAGGAGGACCTATGAAAGACTTGTTTTTAAAGAGAAAGCAGGCTTTTCGTAAGGAGTGTCTTGGTTATCTGCGCTATGTTCTCAATGACCACTTTGTCTTGTTCCTGCTTGTTCTGCTGGGCTTTCTAGCTTACCAGTACAGTCAACTCTTGCAACATTTTCCTGAAAATCATTGGCCTATCCTTTTGTTTGTAGGGATTACCTCTATTTTACTTTTGCTTTGGGGTGGAATTGCTACTTATATGGAGGCACCAGATAAGCTCTTTCTCTTGGTTGGAGAAGAGGAAATCAAGCTCCATCTAAAGCGTCAAACTAACATTTCTCTAGTCTTTTGGCTCTTTGTCCAGACCCTTTTCATGCTTTTATTTGCGCCCCTATTTTTGGCGATGGGTTATGGATTGCTAGTTTTTCTGGTCTATGTGCTTTTATTGGGGGGAGGGAAATATTTCCTCTTTCGTCAAAAGGCCAGCAAATTTTACACTGAAACTGGACTGGACTGGGACTATGTTATTTCCCAAGAAAGCAAGCGCAAGCAAGTCTTGCTTCGTTTCTTCGCCCTCTTTACGCAGGTCAAGGGGATTTCAAACAGCGTCAAACGTCGTGCCTATCTGGACTTTATCCTAAAGGCTGTCCAGAAGGTGCCTGGAAAGATTTGGCAAAATCTCTATCTACGTTCCTATTTGCGAAATGGAGACCTATTTGCCCTTAGTCTTCGTCTTCTCTTACTTTCCTTGCTGGCGCAGGTCTTTATCGAGCAAGCTTGGATTGCAACAGCGGTAGTAGTCCTGTTTAACTACCTCTTGCTCTTTCAGTTGCTGGCACTCTATCACGCCTTTGACTACCAGTATTTGACCCAACTCTTTCCACTGGACAAGGGGCAAAAGGAAAAAGGTTTGCAGGCGGTAGTTCGAGGATTGACCAGTTTTGTCTTAGTGGTGGAATTAATCGTCGGCTTTGTGACCTTCCAAGAAAAACTGGCCCTTTTAGCCTTGCTGGGAGCTGGTTTGGTTTTACAAGTCTTGTACCTGCCTTATCAGGTCAAACGTCAGATGCAGGACTAATTTTGCTTATATGATATTAAAAAAGAAGTTGAGTTCAGTTTGTATCAACTTCTTTTATTTTCTATAAGATAATGGTTGGCCCGTAGAGGCTCAACTTGGTCTTGACTTGGTCAAAGTGGAAACGGTCATAGGCCCGCCAAGCGGCGCGAGTAGGAGCATCTGGATTGAGGGCGCTGAGTCCCATGAGAAGACTGGAAGTCTGGTAAAATTTTTCCAGTTCAATCAAGACTCGATTATCCACTGTCTCAGCCTTGGCTAGAAAGCCAAGAATAGAGTTTAATTGTTGCTGAAAGCGGACGTCGTCAGCGGTTGCCTGTTTGCATGCTTGATAGGCTTTGTTTAAGTCTGTAATCAAAGTCTGAGCTCTTTTGATAGGGTCTGTATCTGTCATGAGAATTCCTCCTTTAATCTGGGTGCCAGTCTTGATTCTAGCAACGGTGTTTTGATACTGTCAGTCTATCACTTTTATCTCCTTTTTCACCATAAAATCTTTAATTGCCCTTGAGATTTCCTGAATGGTACTGTTAAGATTTTATGATAAAATAGTGGTAAGATTATCATGCTTATTTGAGGAACAAGCTACCTTTCAGGAGCTTTGAAGGCCTGTTTAAGATTTGGTGGGCTTGTGTCAGAGTATTTTTGCTATTCTCTTTTTAGGAAGAAATCGAAACAAGGAGAGTAAGAAGATGAGAATATTTGTTTTAGAAGATGATTTTTCCCAACAGACTAGGATTGAAACGACGATTGAGAAACTCTTGAAAGAACAGCATATCACTCCGAGTTCTTTTAAAGTCTTTGGTAAGCCAGACCAACTGCTGGCAGAGGTGCATGAGAAGGGAGCCCATCAACTATTCTTTTTGGATATTGAGATTCGAAATGAGGAGATGAAGGGGCTAGAGGTAGCTAGAAAGATTCGAGATCGGGATCCGTATGCTCTCATCGTCTTTGTGACAACTCACTCGGAGTTTATGCCCCTGTCCTTTCGCTACCAGGTGTCTGCTTTGGACTATATTGATAAGGCCTTGTCTGCAGAGGAGTTTGAATCTCGGATCGAGACAGCCCTCCTCTATGCCAATAGTCAAGACAGTAAAAGTCTAGCTGAAGATTGCTTTTACTTTAAATCAAAATTTGCTCAATTCCAGTATCCTTTTAAAGAGGTCTACTATCTCGAAACATCGCCCAGAGCCCATCGTGTTATTCTCTATACCAAGACGGACAGGCTGGAATTTACAGCGAGTTTAGAGGAGGTTTTCAAGCAGGAGCCCCGTCTCTTGCAGTGCCATCGCTCTTTTCTCATCAATCCTGCCAATGTGGTTCGTTTGGATAAGAAAGAAAAACTCCTTTTCTTTCCCAATGGTGGAAGTTGTCTAATCGCGCGTTATAAGGTCAGAGAAGTGTCTGAGACTATCAATAACTTACATTGATCTAGGAGAGTTTATGTATATTTTTGGGATGATATTGTATTCACTAGCTATTATTGGGCTAGAAATTATCATGTTCTTTAAGGTAGATGGAATTAGTTTCACTATAGATAAAATTTTTAAGGGCTTTCTTCTAAAATTTCTTCTAGCAGCAATTGTTACAACTTTTAATTATTTAGTCTTGACTGACTATCTGTCATACTTTATAGAACCCTTGTTCGGCCTCAGCTTGTCTTTCTTATTGTTAAGAGGGCTTTCTAAAAGACTCCTTTTCTTTTATGGTCTCTTTCCAATTGTATTGATGGATATCTTTTACAGAAGTCTCTCCTATTTTGTGTTTCCGTTTTTGGGGCAAGGGATTGTAGATGGAGATGGAAATCCTCTCTTTTTGTTGATTATGCTATTCGTTTGCTTCATAGTATTAGTCTTTTTGAAATGGTTGGACTATGATTTTACTAGATTGAGAAAGGAGTTTCTCGATAAAGGTTTTCAACAGTCCCTGACTAAGATTAACTGGATAATGGGGGCTTACTTTCTAGTCATGGAAAATCTGTCTTACTTTGAATATGCATACGATATCCAATCAAAGACTGTTCGTCATCTCATCCTAGTCTTTTACCTGCTCTTTTTTATGGGGATTGTCAAGAAATTGGATACCTATTTGAAGGAAAAACTCCATGAGAGATTGGACCAAGAGCAGGCCTTGCGCTACAGAGATATGGAACGCTATAGTCGGCATATAGAGGAGCTTTATAAGGAAGTCCGGAGTTTTCGCCATGATTATACCAACCTCTTGACCAGCTTACGTCTGGGCATTGAAGAGGAGGATATGGAGCAGATAAAAGAGGTCTACGACTCGGTCTTAAAGGATTCCAGTGAGAAATTGCAGGACAATAAATATGACCTTGGTCGATTGGTAAATATTCGTGATAAAGCCCTCAAAAGTCTTCTAGCAGGGAAATTTCTAAAAGCTAGTGATAAGAAGATTGTCTTTAATGTTGAAGTTCCTGAGGAGATTCAGGTCGAGGGGATGAGCCTGCTTGATTTTCTAACCATTGTGTCTATCCTTTGTGACAATGCTATTGAAGCCAGTGCAGAGGCTACTCAACCTCATGTTTCAATTGCCTTTTTAAAAAATGGAGAACAGGAGACCTTTATCATTGAAAACTCCATCAAAGAAGAGAGCATCGATATTTCTGAAATCTTCTCCTTTGGAGCAAGTTCTAAAGGGGAGGAGAGAGGAGTTGGTCTCTATACCGTTATGAAGATTGTGGAAAGTTATCCCAATGCTAGTCTCAATACCACCTGTCAAAATCAAGTTTTTCGTCAGGTTTTAACGGTTCACTTGCTGCCGGTTGGTCATTAGAAAATTTGTGAAAAAAGAATTGGCAGAAGCTAACAGATAAGGTATGCCTTTATCCGGCGTGACTTTTGCCGTAGTATCTGAGGTATCATAAATGAATAAGAAATCCTTTTTTATCATCTGTTCTACGTTGATCATAGCATCAAATCTTCTCATGATTTCCGTGGTGAACAAGGGAGAAGAAACAGGGAGCAATCTGTTTGTGATTGCTATAGCCTGTGTTTTACTACCAGCCTTTTTATATGCAGTTGAAAACAGACTTACTTCAATGGTAAGAGTAGAATCAATACTCCTGATTCAGTTGACAGTTATATCCCTATTCCGTCTTATCAACAGAATAGGGAGTACGCCTGAAATCCTCAACATTATCATTGCCCTTATCGCTTTGGCAAGTGGGACAGCTGCTATCCTTGTTGCGATCATGAGAATATATGAGAACATACGGAAGTAAGGGTGAGTAGTTCTCTATTTTGTATTTTCACATTGTCAAGTTCCCCCAGGGCAAGTATGTTTTTCATGCTTGCTTTTTAAATTTTTACAATTCAAGATGTTTTGATGACCATTTATGATTTGAGTGATCCAAGGATAAAATGAGTGCTATACTAGCAGTGTAGAGGTTCTTGCTCAACAAAGATTCAGGAGGAAATTTTATGAAGAAAAATATACTTGTCATTTTCATCTTGTATCTGATCATGTCCATCTTTCTATATCCGCTTAGGGAGAGTGCTTGGTATCATCTATTTTATACCATAGCCTATGTGATTGCAGTGATGATTTATTTTGCTATCATGAAAAAGAAAGGAGAAAAGAAATGAAAACTTTTCTTGCTAAAAAACGGAACATCTTCCTTGCGAGATTGTTCCTAGGTCAGTTGCCCTTACTTGTCTCCACTTATCTATTTCTATCTCGTCAGTTTTTAAATTTTTCCTTGGTTTTCCAATTTCTCTTAGTGGTTATTAACTTGGCTTCTATTTTGGTTACTGTTTACCTCACTAGGGAAATGAGAATAAGAGAGTTTGAAGATGATGATTTGGTTAGTCCTAGAACCAATCAATTCATGTATATCGGCTTGACAGGCTTTATGTCTATTATCTGTTTGTATAGAGGTATCACAGCAGGAGAATCTTACCAACAACTAATTGCCTATATTGGTGCTATTCTCTGCTTGCTTATCATGCTTTTGCTTATTTGGGGATTGAAGTATTATAAAAAGTAGGGGAAGAGTTTTCTTCTTAATCTGGGACTAGTCTATAGCCTGACAAGAGGAGGTTATAGTAGGGAGGGTTTCTATGAAAAAACACTCTATTCTTTTCAAAACGAGTGCCATTCTTTCTTATTTGTTTTTGTTTTTTGGCTTGTTTTGGACAACCCAATTTTGGAGCAATTATTGGGAGTTCTCGTCTTGGGTAGGAAATCTTATCTGGATTCGAAACATCATCAGCCTTCTCTTTATCGGCTTGATGATTTGGATTTTGATCAGGTCGGGCCATGCTTATCTCTTTCGCATCCCTAGGAAAAAGTGGTTGAGCTATTCTGTTCTGACGGTGTTAGCAGCTGTTGTGCTTATCTGCTTTAACTATCTGACAGCTAAACACGTTCAGGGGACCAATGAAGGTTGGAATTTGTTTATTGCCTATAGTGAGACAAATTTTGCGGAGTTTGGTGTTTACCTAACCTTAATCGTACTAGGACCTCTGATGGAAGAATTGGTATGTAGGGGGTTGCTTCAACATGCTTTCTTTAAGAATTCGAGGTGGGGGCTGGATCTTCTCTTTCCGTCATTCTTATTTGCCTTGCCCCACTTTTCTAGCTTACCAAGTCTCGCAGATATTTTTGTCTATACGGCAGTAGGCTGTCTATTTGCCTGTCTAACACGTTATACGAAGAGTATCTATCCTTCTTATTCGATTCATATTGTTAATAATATCATCGCAAACTTACCATTTTTGCTCACTTTTCTACATAGGGTCTTGGGGTAAAAAACCAAAAGGCTTGCTTTTCAGCCATAGAGGAGGTCATCATGTATAAACACTTATTTTTCCTAGATTCAAAAACCTTAGACTGGTTGACACCCTATATTCTAGATTTGGCTTCTGACACCATTGCCTTCAATGTTTTTGTGCTAACCTTTGTATCTGTTGTGGTCTTTTATTTCCTAAATCCCATGCTATCTTTAATGGCTATCTTCTTAGGGGGTGGTTATGTGGTCGTATTTTGGATACTCAAATGGTTTGTTTTGGAAAGACTAGAACTAAAGAATGACGTGTAAGAAAGTCTGTTTGGTGAGGAGGATAGTTTTATGGAGTTCTTTGATAAATTTCATGCCTTGTGTTTTGGATTTTTAGTACTACTAATCGTCATTACAGTTCCTTATACGATTAACCATGGGGATTTTTTTCAAAATGAATCTGAATTGATTATTGTAAGTCTTCTAGTAACCTCGCTGAGTGTTGTTTATGCTAGAAAGTTTGAAATGATTTCTTTTGGGATGTTAAGCAAGAAAGAACTTTTGCTTTTCGTTGTAATCTTTCTTCTAAGTGTACTTGAGACACTGGTTTATATTCATTTCTTTGCTGTTTCTTCTGGCGCAGGAGTTCAACACTTGTCGGAAGTTAGCAGAGGAATTCCTCTGTCTTTGATTTTGACTACCTCAGTTTTTGGACCCATCCAGGAGGAACTCATTTTCAGAGGACTTCTTCAAGGTGCGGTTTTTGACAATTCTTGGTTAGGGCTTGTGCTAACTTCCTCTCTCTTTTCTTTCATGCATGGACCTTCTAATGTCCCTTCGTTTATTTTTTATCTACTTGGGGGCTTGTTGCTGGGCTTTGCATATAAAAAGAGTCAAAACCTATGGGTTTCTACCCTAGTCCATATGTTTTACAATGCTTGGCCACTCTTATATTATTTATAAAAATCATGAAAGGTAAGCAGAAGACGCTGCTTACCTTTTTCTTTCTATAATGATAACCCAAACCACCCCAGATGATTTTCTTTGAGAATCGGGCGTGGACCGGTTGACGAATAGGGCAAAAACTAGTAGAATAGTAAGGAAACTTTATACGGAGGAAAGAAATGGATTTGGGTGATAATGAGCTAACACTGACCCCCATACCTGGGAAAAGTGGCAAGGCTTATATGGGTAGCTATCCTGATGGGAAGCGCATCTTTGTAAAAATGAACACCTCTCCAATCCTACCTGGTCTAGCTAGAGAACAAATTGCTCCACAATTATTATGGAGTCGCCGTTTGGCAGATGGGCGTGATATGTGTGCTCAAGAATGGTTGACAGGCAAGATATTGACCCCTTATGATATGAATCGTAAGCAAATCGTCAATATTTTAACCCGCCTACATCGCTCACGTCCTTTGATGACACAGTTGAGTCGTTTGGGCTATGCCATGGAAACACCTGTAGACTTACTACAGTCTTGGCAAGAAACGGCTCCAGATGCTTTGCGTAAAAATCATTTTATCAGTGAAGTGATGGCTGATTTACGTCAGACTATTCCAGGATTTAGAGAGGACTATGCGACCATTGTCCATGGAGATGTACGACATAGTAATTGGATTGAGACAGACAGTGGCTTGATTTATTTGGTAGATTGGGATTCGGTTCGCTTGACCGATCGCATGTTTGACGTGGCTCACATGCTCTGCCATTATATTCCAGAACATCAGTGGAAGGAATGGTTGACTTACTACGGTTACAAGTACAATCAAACGGTATTAAATAAATTGTATTGGTACGGTCAATTGTCTTATTTGAGCCAGATTTCCAAGTATTATATGAACCAAGATTTAGAAAATGTCAATCGGGAGATTCATGGCTTGCGTCACTTCCGAGACAAGTATGGAAAGAGAAGATGAGAGTTAGAAATCGTAAAGGGGCAACAGAATTACTAGAGGCAAATCCCCAGTATGTGGTCCTCAATCCCTTGGAAGCCAAGGGAAAATGGCGGGACTTGTTTGGAAATGATAATCCCATTCATGTGGAAGTAGGAAGTGGAAAGGGTGCCTTTGTTTCAGGTATGGCCAAACAAAACCCTGACATCAACTATATCGGGATTGATATTCAAAAGTCTGTTTTGAGTTACGCTTTGGACAAGGTTCTTGAAGTTGGAGTGCCTAACATCAAGCTCTTGTGGGTGGATGGTTCTGATTTGACAGACTACTTTGAAGACGGTGAGATTGATCGCTTGTATCTGAACTTTTCAGATCCATGGCCTAAAAAGCGCCATGAAAAGCGTCGTTTGACCTACAAGACCTTCTTAGATACCTTCAAGCGTATCTTGCCTGAAAATGGGGAAATTCATTTTAAGACAGATAACCGTGGCTTGTTTGAGTACAGCCTAGTGAGCTTTTCTCAGTATGGCATGAAACTCAATGGTGTCTGGCTAGACTTGCATGCCAGTGATTTTGAAGGCAATGTCATGACAGAATACGAGCAAAAATTCTCCAACAAGGGGCAAGTTATCTACCGAGTTGAGGCAGAATTTTAAGAAATAGCCTGAAATCAGGCTGTATAAGTGCTTTTGCTTTACATAAGTTGGCAAACGTGCTATACTAAAGGTAAGAATATGAGAAAGTGAGGCGGGGAAATATCTTCGCCTCTTGCTTATGAGGAGGTGGACGCAATCGCAACAATCGTAGAATTAGTCAGAGAAGTTGTAGAACCTGTCATCCAAGAGCCTTTCGAACTCGTGGATATCGAGTACGGAAAGATTGGCAGTGACATGATTCTCAGTATTTTTGTAGATAAACCTGAAGGAATTACCTTGAACGACACGGCGGACTTGACAGAAATGATCAGTCCTGTCCTAGACACCATCAAGCCAGATCCCTTCCCAGAACAATATTTCCTAGAAATCACCAGTCCAGGCTTGGAACGTCCTTTGAAAACCAAGGATGCAGTTGCTGGAGCGGTTGGGAAATACATCCATGTCGGGCTCTACCAAGCCATCGATAAGCAAAAGGTCTTTGAAGGAACCTTGTTGGCCTTCGAAGAGGACGAGTTGACCATGGAATATATGGACAAGACGCGTAATAAAACTGTCCAAATTCCATACAGTTTAGTATCAAAAGCACGTTTAGCAGTTAAATTATAGAAAAAGAAAGGATAGCTTTTGAGGATTCAAAAGTGAAGAAAACATGAGTAAAGAAATGCTAGAGGCCTTCCGCATTTTGGAAGAAGACAAGGGAATCAAAAAAGAAGATATCATCGACGCAGTAGTAGAGTCGCTTCGTTCCGCTTATCGCAGACGCTATGGTCAATCAGACAGCGTAGCTATTGACTTCAACGAGAAAACAGGTGATTTTACAGTTTATACTGTCCGTGAAGTTGTTGATGAAGTATTTGATAGCCGTTTGGAAATCAGCTTGAAAGATGCTCTTGCCATTAATTCAGCCTATGAGCTTGGTGATAAAATCAAGTTTGAAGAAGCACCTGCTGAGTTTGGTCGTGTAGCAGCCCAATCTGCCAAACAAACCATCATGGAAAAAATGCGCAAGCAAACACGTGCCATTACTTACAATACATACAAAGAACATGAGCAAGAAATCATGTCTGGTACTGTAGAACGTTTTGACAACCGCTTTATCTACGTCAACCTTGGGAGCATCGAAGCCCAATTGTCAAAACAAGACCAAATCCCTGGAGAAGTTTTTGCTTCCCATGATCGTATTGAAGTCTATGTTTACAAGGTTGAAGATAACCCTCGTGGTGTCAACGTCTTTGTAAGCCGTAGCCATCCAGAAATGATCAAACGCTTGATGGAGCAAGAAATTCCAGAAGTTTATGACGGAACAGTTGAAATCATGAGCGTGGCTCGTGAAGCTGGTGACCGTACGAAGGTTGCCGTTCGTAGTCACAATCCAAACGTGGATGCTATCGGTACAATCGTTGGACGTGGTGGTGCTAATATCAAGAAGATTACTAGCAAATTCCACCCAGCTCGCTACGATGCTAAGAATGATCGCATGGTACCAATCGAAGAAAATATCGACGTTATCGAGTGGGTAGCAGATCCAGCTGAATTTATCTACAATGCCATCGCTCCTGCTGAAGTTGACCAAGTTATCTTTGACGAAAACGACAGCAAACGTGCCTTGGTGGTTGTTCCTGATAATAAGCTTTCTCTTGCCATCGGTCGTCGTGGGCAAAACGTTCGTTTGGCAGCTCACTTGACTGGTTACCGTATCGATATCAAGTCTGCTAGTGAATTTGAAACCATGGAAGACGCTGCTCCAGTAGATTTGGAAGCAGAAAACGATACTGTAGAAGAATAAAAGCTGCTAGAGGAGGGAAAGATGAAAACGAGAAAAATCCCTTTGCGCAAGTCTGTTGTCTCTAATGAAGTGATTGATAAGCGTGATTTGCTCCGCATTGTCAAGAACAAGGAAGGACAAGTCTTTATCGATCCTACAGGCAAGGCCAATGGCCGCGGCGCTTATATCAAGCTAGACAATGCAGATGCCCTAGAGGCGAAAAAGAAGAAGGTCTTTAACCGCAGCTTTAATATGGAAGTTGAAGAAAGCTTTTATGACGAGTTGATCGCTTATGTGGATCACAAAGTGAAAAGAAGAGAGTTAGGACTTGAATAAGCAAAAGATAAGCAATCTCTTGGGACTCGCTCAGCGAGCAGGCCGAATCATATCGGGTGAAGAACTGGTGGTCAAGGCCATTCAAGATGGCAAGGCTAAGTTGGTCTTTCTAGCCCATGATGCTGGACCCAATCTGACCAAGAAGATTCAAGATAAAAGTCATTATTATCAAGTAGAAATTGTAACCGTGTTTTCAACACTGGAATTAAGCATAGCAGTCGGGAAATCGAGAAAGGTTTTGGCTGTGACAGATGCTGGATTTACAAAGAAAATGAGGTCTCTTATGGAATAGAAGAGGAGGACATGATTTGTCTAAGAAAAGATTGTACGAAATCGCAAAAGAACTTGGAAAAGAAAGTAAAGAAGTTGTAGCGCGTGCAAAAGAGTTGGGCTTGGATGTGAAAAGCCACTCATCAAGTGTGGAAGAAGCTGTCGCTGCAAAAATCGCTGCTAGCTTTAAGCCTGCTGCTCCGAAATCAGAAGAAAAACCTGCAGCACCAAAAGCAAGTGCAGAAAAGAAAGCCGAAAAATCTGAACCAGCTAAACCAGCTGTAGCCAAGGAAGAGGCAAAAGCGGCTGAGCAAGTTGCTCCGAAAACAGAAAAAGTAGCAGCTAAGCCGCAAAGCCGTAATTTCAAGGCTGAGCGTGAAGCCCGTGCTAAAGAGCAGGCAGAGCGACGCAAGCAAAATAAGGGCAATAACCGTGACCAACAACAAAACGGAAACCGTCAGAAAAACGACGGCCGTAATGGTGGAAAACAAGGCCAAGGCAACCGCGACAATCGTCGCTTTAATGACCAAGCTAAGAAGCAGCAAGGTCAGCAGAATCGTGGAAACGAGCGCCGTCAACAAGAGGACAAGCGTCCAAATCAAGCGGCTCCACGCATTGACTTTAAAGCCCGTGCAGCAGCATTGAAAGCAGAGCAAAATGCAGAGTATGCCCGTTCAAGCGAGGAACGCTTCAAGCAGTATCAAGCTGCTAAAGAAGCCTTGGCTCAAGCTAACAAACGCAAGGAACCAGAGGAAATCTTTGAAGAAGCGGCTAAGTTAGCTGAACAAGCGCAACAAGCACAGCAAGTTCAAGCAGTGGTTGAAGTCGTCCCTGAGAAAAAAGAACCTGCAGTGGATACACGTCGTAAAAAACAAGCTCGACCAGACAAAAATCGTGACGATTATGATCGCGAAGAAGATGGTCCTAGAAAACAACAAAAGAATCGAAGTAGTCAAAATCAAGTGAGAAATCAAAAGAATAGTAACTGGAATAACAATAAGAAGAACAAAAAAGGCAATAACAAGAACAACCGTAATCAGGCTCCAAAACCTGTTACAGAGCGTAAGTTCCATGAATTGCCAACAGAATTTGAGTATACAGATGGTATGACCGTTGCGGAAATCGCAAAACGTATCAAACGTGAACCAGCTGAAATCGTTAAGAAACTCTTTATGATGGGTGTCATGGCCACACAAAACCAATCCTTGGATGGGGAAACAATTGAACTCCTCATGGTGGATTACGGTATCGAAGCCAAACAAAAGGTTGAAGTGGATAATGCCGACATCGAACGTTTCTTTGTCGAAGATGGTTATCTCAATGAAGATGAATTGGTTGAGCGTCCACCAGTTGTAACCATCATGGGACACGTTGACCATGGTAAAACAACCCTCTTGGATACCCTTCGTAACTCTCGTGTTGCGACAGGTGAAGCAGGTGGTATCACTCAGCATATCGGTGCCTACCAAATCGTGGAAAATGGCAAGAAGATCACCTTCCTTGATACACCAGGACACGCGGCCTTTACATCTATGCGTGCGCGTGGTGCTTCTGTTACCGATATTACCATCTTGGTTGTAGCGGCAGATGACGGGGTTATGCCTCAGACTATCGAAGCCATCAACCACTCAAAAGCGGCTAACGTTCCAATTATCGTAGCCATCAACAAGATTGATAAACCAGGTGCTAACCCAGAACGCGTTATCGGTGAATTGGCAGAGCATGGAGTTATGTCAACAGCTTGGGGCGGGGATTCTGAATTTGTTGAAATCTCAGCTAAATTCAACCAAAACATCGAAGAATTGTTGGAAACAGTCCTTCTTGTGGCTGAAATCCAAGAACTCAAGGCAGACCCAACAGTTCGTGCGATTGGTACAGTTATCGAAGCTCGCTTGGATAAAGGAAAAGGTGCGGTTGCAACCCTTCTTGTTCAACAAGGTACCTTGAATGTCCAAGACCCAATCGTTGTCGGAAATACCTTTGGTCGTGTCCGTGCTATGACCAATGACCTTGGTCGTCGTGTTAAAGTTGCTGGACCATCAACACCAGTTTCTATCACAGGTTTGAACGAAGCGCCAATGGCGGGTGACCACTTTGCCGTTTACGAGGATGAAAAATCTGCGCGTGCAGCAGGTGAAGAGCGTGCGAAACGTGCCCTCATGAAACAACGTCAAGCTACCCAACGTGTCAGCCTTGAAAACCTCTTTGATACGCTTAAAGCTGGTGAACTTAAATCAGTTAACGTGATCATCAAGGCCGATGTACAAGGTTCTGTTGAAGCTCTTTCTGCTTCACTTCAAAAAATTGATGTGGAAGGTGTCAAAGTTACCATCGTCCACTCAGCAGTCGGTGCCATCAATGAATCTGATGTGACTCTTGCCGAAGCTTCAAATGCTTTCATCGTTGGTTTCAACGTACGTCCTACACCACAAGCTCGCCAACAAGCAGAAGCTGACGATGTTGAAATCCGTCTCCACAGCATTATCTATAAGGTTATCGAAGAGATGGAAGAAGCTATGAAAGGGATGCTTGACCCAGAATTCGAAGAAAAAGTTATCGGTGAAGCAGTTATCCGTGAAACCTTCAAGGTATCTAAAGTCGGAACTATCGGTGGATTCATGGTTATCAACGGTAAGGTTACCCGTGACTCTAAAGTCCGTGTTATCCGTGACGGTGTCGTTATCTATGACGGTGAACTCGCAAGCTTGAAACACTACAAAGACGATGTCAAAGAAGTTACAAACGGTCGTGAAGGTGGATTGATGATTGATGGCTACAATGATATCAAGACTGATGATGTGATTGAGGCCTATGTCATGGAAGAAATCAAGAGATAAGATTTTTGCTCCTTTCTTAGGTGGTGAGGGACGCAAGCAAACCGATGGTTTCATTGCTTATTTTTGAGCCTAGGGTCTCAAAAATCCCCTGTGATGGGACTGATAAATCAGTTCCATCACTTTCACCACGGCGAAAGAAGCAGATGATTTCAAATTGAACTTCGTTCCAATTTGAAATGAAAATCAATAAGTTTAAAAATAGCTAGGTCTGCTGGCCTAGCTTTTGGTTCAAAGTAGAGAAAGGAATATCATGGCAAATCATTTCCGTACGGATCGTGTGGGCATGGAAATCAAGCGTGAAGTCAATGAGATTTTGCAAAAGAAAGTTCGTGATCCGCGTGTCCAAGGTGTGACCATCACAGATGTTCAGATGCTAGGTGATTTGTCTGTAGCCAAGGTTTACTACACCATTTTGAGTAACCTTGCTTCGGATAATCAGAAAGCTCAAATTGGGCTTGAAAAAGCAACTGGTACCATCAAACGTGAACTTGGTCGCAATTTGAAATTGTACAAAATCCCAGATTTGACCTTCGTCAAAGACGAATCCATCGAATATGGAAACAAGATTGACGAGATGCTACGTAATCTGGATAAGAACTAAGAAGGAGGGGAAACCCTCTTTTTTGGTGGAGGAAAAGACAATAAAACATGTTGGCGGAATCTTTCTAGAGTTAAATATTATTAAAAAGCTTTATAAAATTCAGCTTGTATGATAGTATAGGAATTGAAAAAGTGAGATAAAACGATTTTTCAGAAATAGCCAGTCAGACTGGTATCGTCAATATTTTAAAGTGTAGTTAAACGAGGGAAGAGAATATGAATCCTATCAAAGCTTTGGCTAAAATTTATGGGAATTACTTTTTGACCATGCAAGGTGTAAAAGTAATGAAAACGATAAAGAAAGATGACAATGTCGTTGTCGGTCTGGGGAAACTTTTTATTGCAGACAAGTTAATGGATACGGCTCGGTGGCTCATCAAGCCAGAGGAGAGAAAATGAAATTTTTCTGGGGAATTCTTGCCATTATTTTTATCAAACCGATTATTGGAATTGTGAAATTCTTGTGGATGATCATCTCTTTTGTAGTCCAATTGCTGTTTTACAAGCTATTATTTAAGCTATTGGATTGGCTCTCTAAACTTTGTTAGTCCGTAATTCAAATCTCAGAGAACTAGCAAGTCTTGTACTGCTAGTTTTTTATTCACTTTCTATATGGTATAATATAAGCAGTAAAATCATTTTAGAACATACATGGAGGTCGTCATGGACAATATCATCGATGTGTCAATTCCTGTTGCAGAAGTGGTGGACAAGCATCCAGAAGTCTTGGAAATCCTAGTGGAGCTTGGTTTTAAACCCCTTGCTAATCCCTTGATGCGTAATACTGTTGGTCGTAAAGTATCACTCAAACAGGGTTCTAAGCTCGAAGGAACTCCTATGGACAAGATTGTTCGCACACTGGAAGCAAATGGCTACGAAGTGATTGGATTAGACTAATGGCAGATGAACGGATTCATATTCTACGGGATATTTTGTTAGAATTGCACAATGGCGCTTCTCCTGAGTCGGTTCAGGAGCGTTTTGATGCAACCTTTACAGGTGTCTCAGCTATTGAGATTTCCCTCATGGAACACGAGCTGATGAATTCAGACTCAGGTGTCACCTTTGAAGATGTCATGGAACTCTGCGATGTCCATGCCAATCTTTTTAAAAATGCCGTTAAGGGTGTCGAAGTTGCAGATACCGAGCACCCAGGTCACCCAGTTCGGGTCTTCAAGGATGAAAATCTGGCTCTCCGCGCTGCCTTGATTCGCATTCGGAGATTGTTAGATACCTATGAGTCTATGGAAGACGAGGAAATGCTGGCAGAGATGCGTAAGGGGTTAGTCCGTCAGATGGGCCTTTTGGGTCAATTTGATATCCATTACCAACGTAAAGAAGAACTCTTCTTTCCTATCATGGAGCGCTATGGACACGATTCACCTCCTAAGGTCATGTGGGGAGTGGATGATCAGATCAGGGAGCTCTTTCAAATAGCTCTAGCGACAGCTAAGTCATTGCCAGAAGTTCCGATTTCCACTGTAAAGGAAGCTTTTGAAGCCTTTGCGACAGAATTTGAAAGTATGGTTTTCAAGGAAGAGTCCATCCTTCTCATGATTCTCCTCGAGTCCTTCACTCAGGATGACTGGCTTCAGATTGCGGAGGAGAGTGATTCCTACGGCTATGCCATCATCCGTCCGTCTGAGAAATGGGTGCCAGAAAGACAGGGTTTTGTTGAGGAAAAGAGCGAAGAGGAGCCTATTCAGCTAGAAACGGCAGAGGGGCAAGTCCAGCAAGTTATCGATACACCTGAAGGACAGTTCACCATTACCTTTACCCCTAAGGAAAAGGAAGCAGTGCTGGACCGCCATAGTCAACAGGCTTTTGGCAATGGCTATCTTTCAGTCGAGCAGGCCAACCTCATCCTCAATCATCTTCCTATGGAGATCACCTTTGTCAATAAAGACGACATTTTCCAGTATTACAATGACAATGCGCCAGCTGATGAGATGATTTTCAAACGAACACCGTCTCAAGTCGGGCGTAATGTTGAACTTTGCCATCCGCCTAAGTATTTGGACAAGGTAAAGACCATCATGAAGGGGCTTCGTGAAGGAGTCAAGGACAAGTATGAAATGTGGTTCAAGTCTGAGTCGCGAGGCAAGTTTGTCCACATCACATACGCTGCAGTCCATGATGAAGATGGAGAATTCCAAGGAGTGCTGGAGTACGTTCAGGATATCCAGCCCTACCGAGAGATTGACACGGACTATTTCCGTGAATTAGAATAAGGAGAAAAAATGAGTTACGAACAAGAATTTATGAAGGAATTTGAAGCTTGGGTTAATACCCAGATTATGATTAACGACATGGCGCACAAGGAAAGCCAAAAAGTCTACGAAGAGGACCAAGACGAGCGTGCCAAAGATGCTATGATTCGCTACGAAAGCCGCTTGGATGCTTATCAGTTCTTGCTTGGAAAATTTGAAAATTTCAAGGCAGGTAAAGGATTCCATGATTTGCCAGAAGGCTTGTTTGGTGAGCGGAATTATTGATTGCTTAGATAAAAAAGTGCAGTTATAAGAACTGCACTTTTTATTTTATACGTGGTGTGTATGTTTGGTAATCCATTGTTCCATTTTGATGTTCAACCAGAATGAATAAATTCCAAGCGTGATGATACAGAGTAAAAACCATTTAATCCAGTTTCCAAATAACTGAGTACCTGTACCATCAAAGTAGAGGCGACGTCCGTCAATGACGGTATGTTTGATTTTCCAATTTTGCATGAGACAAACAGCCCATGGGGTTGCTATTCCTAAAGTAAGGACAATAATGATGAATGATAAAATGGAGTAACCAATATAACTCAAGAGTCCACCATCAAAGTAACTTTCAGTATTCATAAATTAATTCATCTCCGTCAGCTTTTAGTGTGAATCAGTTTTGCACATTGAGGTACATTTTATCAATTTGTTAAACCATTGTCAATTTTTTCTAGGAGTCTGGAAAAACTGATTTTTATTCTAATTATATTTCAGTTCTTGATTTTTCGCTGAAATCTTGATAGAATATTTATATTAAATCCTTGTCAGAGCAGGGGTTTTTTATTGAAAGGATTTTATCATGTCAAAGAAACTCAATCGTAAAAAACAATTACGAAATAGCCTCCGTCGCGCAGGTGCCTTTTCAAGTACTGTGACTAAGGTTGTAGAAGAGACAAAGAAAGTCGTAAAACGTGCAGAGCAGTCAGCAAGCGAAGCTGGTAAGGCTGTTTCTAAAAAAGTTGAACAAGCAGTAGAAGCTACCAAAGAACAAGCTCAAAAAGTAGCCAACTCTGTCGAAGATTTTGCAGCAAACTTGGGTGGACTTCCACTTGACCGTGCTAAAACTTTCTATGATGAAGGTATCAAGTCTGCTTCAGATTTCAAAAATTGGACTGAAAAAGAACTCCTTGCCTTGAAAGGAATCGGACCAGCTACCATCAAGAAATTGAAAGAAAACGGCATCAAGTTCAAGTAATCTTTCTTGAGCCTTGCATTTCCGAAAAAATCTTGCTACAATAGAGCCATTAGAGGTGTTTTGAATCCCACATTTTACAGAAAGTGGCGGAGCTGAGAAGTCCACAAATGTGTCAAAACTGGTTGCTAATGGATGAAAAATTGAAATAAAAGTGTCTTTTTGTTTTAAAGACGAGAGTTGCGGGCAACTGCCCGAAATTGGGTGGTACCGCGGATAAACATATTCGTCCCTGTCATGTAGATGGCAGGGTTTTTCTTTTGCGTCTTAGTCAAAGGAGGTTGTTATGAAGCAATCTTTTAAAACAAGTAAACTCTACTATGGCTTTCCTATTTTCATTTTGGGGTATCAGGATCAGAATTTTGGGTACAATATTACGACCTGTAGCTCATCCTATAGTTTGGGAGATTGGTTAGTCATCGGTGTTGGAGCTGAGGAAAATGCGGCTGAGCAAATCAAGCATTACCAGAAGTTCACTGTGAATATTCCTGATGAAAATCTCATTCTCGAGATGGAGCAGGCTGGTTTTATCAGTCATCGAGAGAAATTGAGACACCTGGGGCTAGACTACGAGATTTCTAAACAGACTCAGGCACCGATTTTAAAGGATTGTCCAGTAGTATTGGATTGTCAAGTAGATCGGATTATCGAGGAAGATGGAATCTGTCATATCTTTGCTAAGATTATCGAACGACTAGCTGATCCAGAACTTTTGGATGACAAGGGGCATTTTAAGAATGACCGTTTTGCGCCGACTTACTTTATGGGGGATGGCCACCAGCGCGTTTATCGTTATCTAGATGACCGAGTAGACCCTATGGGGAGCTTCATTAAGAAAGCGAGGAAAAAGGATGGCAAGAACTGAACTGCCAGAACGCTTGGAAACAGAACATCTCGTTTTACGAGTCCGTACTGTGGCGGATGCCGAGGATATCTATGCCTACGCTAGTTTGCTAGAGGTCGCCTACCCAGCAGGTTTTCCACCTGTCAAGACCTTGGAAGATGAGATTTATTATCTGGAGCATATCCTTCCTGAGCGCAATGAAAAGGACAATCTCCCAGCTGGTTACGGCATAGTGGTTAAAGGGACCGATACTATCATCGGCTCTGTTGATTTCAACCATCGTCATGAAGATGATGTGCTTGAGATTGGCTATACCTTACACCCAGACTATTGGGGACGCGGTTATGTGCCAGAAGCGACGCGTACCTTGATTGATCTAGCTTTTAAAGAACTTGGTCTTCACAAGATTGAACTAACTTGTTTTGGATACAATGTCCAAAGTCAACGAGTTGCAGAGAAACTTGGCTTCACCCTCGAAGGTCGCATCCGAGACCGAAAGGATGTTCAAGGAAACCGCTGTGATGATTTGAGATATGGCTTGCTGAGGAGTGAGTGGGAGGGTTTAAACTGTTAGTTGAACTGTTCGAGAAAATCGAACAGTTCAGTAAGAGGATTGCAGAGAATGTTATAGAAAGTATTATCTTTTATAAGTTCACGTTTTTAACAATATAAATATATAAGGAGTTCAAAATGGACGAGATATTTAAATTAATCGCTGCTTTTGGTATAGGAACATTTTTAAGTGGCTTTTTATCTTTTTTATCAAACAATAAAAATAATTTAGTTGATTTCGAAGTAGAAAATTACCAAAATAGGAGAAAAGAGATACTTAGAATCTCAAACAATTTGTCATCTTATGAAATAAAAAAAACTGAACAAGCGATTGAAAAATTAAGAATGGTTTTATCTCCAGAAGATTCGAGTTTATTGGATAAGACTCAGAAGGAGATAGACAATATAGGGAAAGAATATTATTTGAAAGATGCACATATCTGGAAGTTGATAAATAATTTTAACTATTCCTTAGATTCTAATAAATTGTTACGTAAATATTTGAGATTATTACTAGAATATGAAGAGTCTATAGTTAAAAGAAAAGTGAATTGGAATATCACATTATTTTTCTCATTACTATGTAAAGCTATACCTATTATACTAGCAATATATCTTGCAGTAGCAATAGATACCAATCAAATAGCGGGGATTTTTTATCTAATTGGAATTATGTTCATTACGTTATCTGAAATAATGATATACATATTTAACTTAGTTGACAATCCTAGTGATAAAGTGATTAAAACACTATTTAATGTGTTCTACACATTCCCTATGATTTCCATTATTTCTAGGGTTATATTTTGGAAAATAGAACTATTTTTATCATTCGGAATGAAAATGGTAGTCACACTTATTATTCTAATTTTATGGTTTTATTCCTATATAACAACTTTTAGTAGAATAGATAGTAATGCACAATCATATATTAATAAAATCAAAAAATTAAAGGAGAACACACATGTCTAAAGAACTTTCACCTAAATACAATCCAGCCGAGGTTGAGGCTGGTCGTTACCAAAAATGGCTTGATGCTGATGTTTTCAAGCCTTCAGGCGATCAAAAGGCTAAGCCTTATTCAATCGTCATTCCACCACCAAACGTAACTGGGAAACTTCACCTTGGTCACGCTTGGGATACAACCTTGCAGGATATCATCATCCGTCAAAAACGCATGCAAGGTTTTGATACGCTTTGGCTTCCAGGGATGGACCATGCGGGTATTGCCACTCAGGCTAAGGTTGAGGAGCGCTTGCGTGGTGAAGGCATCAGCCGTTATGACCTCGGTCGTGAGAAATTCCTTGAGAAAGTTTGGGAATGGAAAGACGAATATGCCACTACCATCAAGGAACAATGGGGCAAGATGGGGCTTTCTGTAGACTACTCTCGTGAGCGTTTCACTCTTGATGAAGGTTTGTCAAAAGCCGTTCGCAAGGTCTTCGTGGACCTTTACAAGAAGGGCTGGATCTACCGCGGTGAGTTTATCATCAACTGGGACCCAGCTGCTCGCACAGCCCTTTCTGATATCGAAGTGATCCACAAGGACGTAGAAGGTGCCTTCTACCACATGAACTACATGCTAGAAGATGGCTCACGCGCCCTTGAAGTTGCGACTACTCGTCCTGAGACCATGTTTGGGGACGTTGCGGTAGCGGTCAATCCAGAAGACCCACGCTACAAGGACTTGATTGGTAAAAACGTCATCCTTCCAATCGCTAATAAATTGATTCCAATCGTTGGGGACGAGCACGCAGACCCTGAGTTTGGTACGGGTGTCGTGAAAATCACGCCTGCCCACGATCCAAACGACTTCTTGGTTGGTCAACGTCATAACTTGCCACAAGTTAACGTCATGAACGACGACGGAACTATGAATGATTTGGCCTTCGAATTTGCAGGCATGGACCGTTTTGAAGCTCGTAAGGCAGTCGTTACTAAGTTGGAAGAAATCGGCGCCCTCGTTAAAATTGAAAAACGTGTCCATAGTGTTGGTCACTCAGAGCGTACAGGTGTAGTGGTTGAGCCACGCTTGTCTACACAATGGTTCGTCAAGATGGACCAATTGGCCAAGAATGCCATTGCCAACCAAGACACAGAGGACAAGGTAGAATTCTACCCACCTCGTTTCAACGATACCTTCCTCCAATGGATGGAAAATGTCCACGACTGGGTTATCTCTCGTCAGCTCTGGTGGGGTCACCAAATTCCTGCTTGGTACAATGCTGAGGGTGAAATGTACGTCGGCGAAGAAGCTCCAGAAGGCGACGGATGGACTCAGGACGAAGATGTCTTGGATACTTGGTTCAGTTCTGCCCTTTGGCCATTCTCAACTATGGGCTGGCCTGATGTTGACTCAGAAGACTTCAAACGTTATTATCCAACATCAACTTTGGTAACAGGTTACGATATCATCTTCTTCTGGGTATCTCGTATGATCTTCCAATCCTTGGAATTCACTGGTCGTCAGCCATTCCAAAACGTGCTGATTCACGGTCTCATCCGTGACGAGCAAGGACGCAAGATGTCTAAATCTCTAGGTAACGGAATTGACCCGATGGATGTTATCGAGAAATACGGTGCCGATGCCCTTCGTTGGTTCCTTTCAAATGGTTCTGCGCCAGGTCAAGACGTGCGCTTCTCTTACGAGAAAATGGATGCTTCATGGAACTTCATTAACAAGATCTGGAACATCTCTCGCTACATCCTCATGAACAATGAAGGCTTGACCCTTGAGCAAGCAACTGCCAATGTGGAAAAAGTTGCTAACAAGGAAGCTGGAAATGTCACAGACCGCTGGATTCTCCACAACCTCAATGAAACCATCGGAAAAGTCACTGAAAACTTTGATAAGTTTGAGTTTGGTGTAGCTGGACACATCCTCTACAACTTCATCTGGGATGAATTTGCGGACTGGTATGTTGAGTTGACTAAGGAAGTCCTTTATAGTGATAATGAAGAAGAGAAAGTCATCACACGTTCTGTTCTCCTTTACACTTTGGACAAGATCCTTCGTCTCCTTCACCCAATCATGCCATTCGTGACAGAGGAAATCTTTGGACAAATCTCAGAAGGCTCTATCGTGACAGCAGAATACCCAACTGTCAACCCAGCCTTTGAAGACCTTGTTGCCCACACTGGTGTGGAAAGCCTCAAAGACTTGATCCGTGCCGTTCGTAATGCGCGTGCAGAAGTAAACGTAGCTCCAAGCAAGCCTATCACAATCCTTGTTAAGACAAGCGATAGCGACTTGGAAGCCTTCTTTAACAGCAATGTCAACTACATCAAACGCTTCACAAATCCAGAACACTTGGAAATCGCCTCAACTATCCCTGCACCTGAACTCGCTATGTCAAGCGTCATCACAGGAGCAGAAATCTACTTGCCACTGGCAGACCTCCTCAATGTCGAAGAAGAATTGGCTCGTCTCGACAAGGAACTAGCTAAATGGCAAAAAGAACTGGATATGGTCGGCAAGAAGCTCTCTAACGAACGCTTCGTAGCTAATGCCAAACCAGAAGTTGTCCAAAAAGAACGCGACAAACAAGCCGACTACCAAGCCAAATACGACGCGACCGTCGCACGTATTGATGAGATGAAGAAACTCGTGAAATAAACATAGAAACACGGTGATGAGCCGTGTTTTTTGGTATAATGGAAGGAAAGTCATCATATAGTGAGGCAAATAATGAGTAAATCAAGATCAGCAATTAGTACTATAAAGGGTTATTTTTATCAGTTTGACAAATCAATTTTAGAGATTTTGGAGCAATCAGATGAGACAAACATAGTTACCATTGAGGGAGTTGAAGATATTGATATTGAAAAAGATGATGAAATACAATTTTTTCAATGTAAATATTATGAAAAAACTGATTTTAATAACAGTATTATAAAAGAACCAATACAGTTAATGTTTAGACACTATTTAAAAAATAGGACGGAGGCTCGAGATAAGAATTTCATTTATAGATTATATGGTTTTTATAAAAAAGGGCATGAGAAGTTGTTACAATTAACACAGGAAACTCTAAAAACATATTTTTTAGAGTTTGATAATTATGAGGTTATAGATGAATCAGGAAATTCAAATTATGAAATAAGAAATAAAAGTGGGAAAGTCATATTTAATGAAGTTGTACAAGAAGATGATATTGAAGATTTTAATAATCGTCTTTTTGTAGATATAGAAGCTGATAGTTATGAAAATCAAAATAAAAAAATAAAATCTAAAATTCAAAATTATTTGGGAGATCATAGTATAGAAGATGTCGAATTAATTTATTTTAATGCTCTTAAAATAATTAAAGATTTAGCATGTGAAGATGCTATTGAAAAACGTCAAATATCACAAAAAGAATTTTGGGATAGAATAAAAACTAAAAACTACTATTTTGAAAAATGGATGAGTGAATTGCTAGAGTGGGAACATTATAAAAATATCATACATAAAAAATATTTTCCAAGAGTATCAAATTTATCACCGGCACATAGATTTTTCTTACTTGACTGTCAAGGAGAGAATGTAAATAATGTTAAAAATGTAATTTCAGAAATTTTAAGAAAATATTCTCGTTTGACACATCAATTTAGTCCTTATGTTTATTTATATAACACTTTAAATGTTGATTTTGTAACTGAATTAAAAGGAAAGTTATATGAGGATGGGTATTTTTTTAAAGATGGATTTCCGTTTAAAAATTCAAAATTTAGATTTCAAGAAATGTTAATTAAACCCGATAAATTTAATAAAATTTCAGTGCGTATACTAGAACATCCTATAGATTTATCAATTGTTCTACAAAAGTTGATAGAAGTAGAAAGAGTTGACCAATTACCAATCAATTTATATATATTTAATAAAAGTAACCAATTAAATTTAGAGATTGATACTCTCGATAAGAGAGAACATTCAGAAATTAAAATTCGACAAATTTTAGATATATTAGATATTATTTAGGAGATAGAAATGGATAATCTAAACGCTCAAGTTATTTCAGTACAACCTAATAAAATCAAAATTGAAGTGAAGTCAATCACAGACTTTCAAATTGCAGAAGAAAAATTAAAAATTGGTTCATATCTTAGAATTGCTGATGAAAATGATTTGGCATTAATAGCTACAATAGAGAATTTTTGTATTGAGCCCATTGAAATTGATGAGAGAATTGATATTAAATATATTATTGAAGCTGTACCTTTAGGGATGATTGATGAAGAAAATAAATTTGTGAGGGGAAGTGATACAATAACTATTCCTCCTAAATCGGTTGAACCAGCTAAAATTGAAGAAATAAAGTTAATTTTTGAAAATTCTATAAAAGATGAACTTAAATTTAAATTCTCTTCGTTATCATCTAACAATGATATTGAGATTCCTGTTGAAGGAAATAAATTTTTCAATAAACATATTGCTATTGTTGGTTCAACTGGTTCGGGCAAGTCTCACACGGTTGCAAAAGTTGTTCAAAATGCTATAAATTCTAAAAATAGTGGTTATGAAGGGCTAAATAATTCACATATACTTATCTTTGATATTCATAATGAATATCAAAGTGCTTTCCCAAATGCTAGGCTTATAAATGTTAATGATCTAGTTTTACCATATTGGTTATTAAATAGTGATGAATTACAAGAATTATTCCTAGATACCGAGGGAAGTGATCATAATCAGAGAAATATTTTTAAAAAGTCTGTTATTCAGAGTAAAAAAAGAAAATTTAATGGACTAGAGGAAGAAAAAGAGAAATTACATTTTGATTCCCCTATTTATTTTGATATTCAAGAGGTCTTACAATATGCTCATGAAAAAAATGAAGAACAAATTGCAGGAGCAAGGCAAGGACAGACAAAAGCTGGTCCATTGAATGGTAAATTATCAAATTATATTAGTCGGTTAGAGTCAAAGATATATGATAAAAGGTTGGAGTTCTTATTAGGTGATAGAATAGAGGACGCAACATTACAATCAGTTTTAAAACAGCTTATTGGATATAGTGAAGATTTTCTGACTAATGTTACTATTCTTGATTTGAGTGGAGTGCCGTTTGATGTATTGAGTATAACTGTTTCTTTGATTTCAAGAATTATGTTTGAGTATGGATACTACTATAAGCAATTTAATGATAGTAAGAATCTAGTTTGTGATGTACCTATTTTATTAGTATATGAAGAGGCTCATAAGTATGTACCTAAGAGTTCTCTAACTAAGTACAGAGCTTCTCGGCAGTCGATAGAACGAATTGCAAAAGAAGGAAGAAAATATGGGGTTACATTGCTTTTAGCTAGTCAAAGACCTTCTGAAATTTCTGAAACAATCTTCTCACAGTGTAGTAATTTTATAACAATGCGATTAACAAATCCTATAGATCAATCTTATGTAAGACAGCTATTACCGGATTCTATGGGAGGAATTGTTGATAAGTTACCTAGCTTAGCAACAGGAGAGGCATTGCTTATGGGAGAAGCAACTATTTTACCATCGATTGTGAAAATTGATGTTTGTGAAGATAAACCTTCGTCTAAAGATATTCCATACTTCCAATTATGGAAAGATAATTGGAAAGATATTAATTTTGAAGAATTAGAGAAACTCTGGAAACAGAAGTAAGATTTAAAATTACTTATTTTTAGAGAGCCACTAATTCTACAAGTTCGAACCGCTTTGGGAAGTACGATATTGTAGCTTAATTTCATATATCATCGGCATCGAATTCATCTGGATTGATACCGAAAATCCCCCTAGCGACTCCATCGGCTGGGTAGTAAAGAAATAAAAGTCCGTTTTAGACTAATTTCCACTTTGGTTGGGCAAGTGGAAGTTACCTTGAGAAGTTAGCTATCACTTTCTCCCCCTTAACCTTTGACTATTCTGCAAAATTATCGTAAAATAAAGAGTAAATGATAAAATGAGGTCAGAGTCTGTTCGCTCTGGCGATAGTAGTATAAATGAGGAGAAACGCTTTGGAATTAGAAGTATTTGCTGGGCAAGAAAAAAGTGAACTATCTATGATTGAGGTAGCGCGTGCTATCTTGGAACTTCGTGGTCGCGATCATGAGATGCATTTTAGCGATCTTGTAAACGAAATTCAAAACTACCTTGGAACATCAAACAGCGATATCCGAGAAGCTTTGCCTTTGTTCTACACAGAGTTGAACTTTGACGGTAGCTTCATCTCACTTGGAGACAACAAATGGGGTCTTCGTTCATGGTATGGTGTGGACGAAATCGACGAAGAAATCATCGCTCTTGAAGAAAATGACGACGATGAAGTGGCACCAAAAGCTAAGAAAAAACGTGTCAATGCCTTCATGGATGGCGATTCAGATGCCATTGACTACAATGCAGATGATCCAGAAGACGAAGATGCATATGAAGCAGATCCAGCTCTTTCATACGATGATGAAAATCCAGATGATGAGAAAAATGAAGTGGAAGCTTACGATGCAGAAATCAACGAAATCGCCCCAGATGACTTGGGAGAAGACGTGGATCTCAACGAAGAAGATGATGAGTTTTCTGACGATGACTCTGAAAACATCGAGGAATAAAAGTTAGCTATTGACAATTGTCCTATTTTTAGGTATCATATTGTTCGGGCACCTCTTTTAGAGGTCGGGGCTCCCTAGTTCTTAGGGAGCTATTTTTGTTTTTTCAAGAAGTTATCTTCTTGTATTTTAGTTGTGAATCTGGTTCAGTCGTCCCAGATTATTCTTATTAGTAGGGTCTTGTTTTCTATGTCCCCTCGTAGTTAACAAGACCTTGAGCATTTTAGAAAGAGGAATCTATGTCTACGAAATATATTTTTGTAACTGGTGGTGTCGTATCGTCTATTGGGAAAGGGATCGTGGCAGCAAGTCTGGGTCGTCTCTTGAAAAATCGTGGTCTCAAAGTAACCATTCAAAAATTTGACCCTTATATCAATATTGATCCGGGAACTATGAGTCCTTACCAGCACGGAGAAGTCTTTGTGACGGATGATGGGGCTGAGACAGATTTGGACTTGGGTCACTATGAACGTTTCATCGATATCAATCTCAACAAATATTCCAATGTGACAACTGGTAAAATTTACAGTGAAGTTCTTCGTAAAGAGCGTCGTGGAGAATACCTTGGGGCAACTGTTCAGGTTATCCCTCATATCACAGATGCTTTGAAAGAGAAAATCAAGCGTGCCGCTGTAACGACCGACTCTGATGTCATTATCACAGAAGTTGGTGGAACAGTAGGAGATATCGAGTCCTTGCCATTCTTAGAGGCTCTTCGTCAGATGAAGGCAGATGTGGGTGCGGATAATGTTATGTACATCCATACAACCTTGCTTCCATACCTCAAGGCTGCCGGTGAAATGAAAACCAAACCAACTCAACACTCTGTAAAAGAATTGCGTGGATTGGGAATTCAACCAAATATGTTGGTTATTCGTACAGAGCAACCAGCTGGTCAAGGAATTAAAAACAAACTAGCCCAGTTCTGTGATGTGGCACCAGAAGCCGTTATCGAATCGTTAGATGTTGAACATCTTTACCAAATTCCATTGAACTTGCAGGCGCAAGGTATGGACCAAATTGTTTGTGATCATTTGAAATTAGACGCACCAGTAGCGGATATGACAGAGTGGTCAGCTATGGTGGACAAGGTCATGAACCTGAAAAAACAAGTTAAAATTTCCCTTGTCGGTAAGTATGTGGAGTTGCAAGATGCCTACATCTCTGTGGTTGAAGCTTTGAAACACTCTGGTTATGCAAATGACGCAGAAGTTAAAATCAATTGGATCAATGCCAATGATGTGACAGCAGAGAATGTGGCAGAGCTTTTGTCTGATGCGGACGGAATCATCGTACCAGGTGGTTTTGGCCAACGTGGTACGGAAGGAAAAATCCAAGCCATCCGCTATGCGCGTGAGAATGATGTTCCGATGTTGGGTGTCTGCTTGGGAATGCAGTTGACTTGTATCGAGTTTGCTCGTCACGTTTTGGGTCTTGAAGGTGCCAATTCTGCTGAACTTGCACCAGAAACAAAATACCCTATCATTGATATCATGCGTGATCAGATTGATGTGGAGGATATGGGGGGAACCCTTCGTTTGGGACTTTACCCATCTAAGTTAAAACGTGGCTCTAAGGCAGCAGCGGCTTATCACAATCAAGAAGTGGTGCAACGCCGCCACCGTCACCGCTATGAGTTTAACAATGCCTTCCGTGAGCAGTTTGAGGAAGCAGGCTTTGTCTTCTCAGGTGTTTCTCCAGACAATCGTTTGGTTGAAATTGTGGAAATTCCTGAAAATAAATTCTTTGTAGCGTGTCAGTATCACCCTGAACTTTCCAGCCGTCCAAACCGCCCAGAAGAACTCTACACTGCTTTTGTCACTGCAGCAGTTGAGAACAGTAATTAGCGGCTCTTTGTCAACTGTAGTGGGTTGAAGAAAAGCTAAGATCGAGAAAGGACGAAATTCGTCCTTTCTTTTTTGATG